>CAZOLL010000427.1:0-4141 GCA_964580365.1 uncultured Phycisphaeraceae bacterium | reverse complement strand
CGCCCGGGCCGCCCGCCGTGAGCGGCAGCGGACCGACGATCGGCCCGATCAGCGGCGCGACGTTCAGCGTGCATCCGCCGCCCATTGGCAGCGCAGCGCGACCCTGGCCGATGAACACGAGCGCGAACGAGCCGCCGAGCCCCTTCCTCAGCGAGAGCGTGACCGCGCCGTTCGACTTCGGGCAGCCGGTCATGTCGAGGCGCGGGATGATGCCGCCGGTGCCGGGGCAACCCTGGCCGAAGCTCGCGATCGTGCCGCAACCCGGGACGCTGCCCGGGTCGGCCGGGTCGCTGCCGGCGTCCAGCTCGTCGCGGTCGAGGAAGCCGTCGAGATCGCGGTCGATGCCCTTCCGCGTCTCGGTGCCCTTCGGGACCATCGTGAACGTGAGCTCGCCGCCGGCCGCCGCGGCCGCCTTCAACTGGGCCGTCGTGCGCACCTCGGCCGCGCGGTCCGACTGGAAGTTGCCGCCGCCGTCGTAGCGATAACCGCGCGCGATCCCGAGCTGGCGGCCCTTCACGATCAACGCGACGGTGTTCGTGTTCGCTTCGGCGATCATCGAATCGATGAACGCGAGCTGCGCCGGCGACGCCGTGCCGGCGTCGACGAGCGTCGACTGCCAGCCGACCGCCGCGTGCGAATCGCGGCCCACGGTTCCCGGCGGCTCGAAGATGCTGCCGCCATACGGCAACTCGGAGCCCGCGAACGAGAGCATGAGCGCGACGAGGTTCGCGACCTGCTGGTCGCTCGTCACGTTGAACACAGGAGCTTCAACGAACTCCGCGATCGTGTCGACCGAGCCGTCGTGCAGGTATCCGAAGCCCGACGTGTTGCTGGTCAGCGTCGTGTCGAATCCGATCTTCTGATACATGTTCCGCAGCTGCGGGATCTTCATCGACACGTTGGTGCTGCCGTCCTGCGAGACGAGCGCGTGGTGGTGCTCGCCGTTCGGGCCGATCGGGAACTGCTGGAAGACACCGCCGACGAGCCGCGTGTCCGTGCCGGTGCCGACCTGCAGCGTGTGGCACGTCGAGCACGCGACCGCACCGCCGTCGAGTAGGGTCGGCGGACGGTACGCGGCGAGGCCGTTCACCGCGTTGCCGACGGGCAGCGGCGTGCCCTTCGCAGAGAAGCGACCGGGCGAGCGCATGCCGGTGTTCACCGCGGTCGGCAGCGAATTGTCGAAGTTGCGGTACGGGTTCGGCGGGAAGTACATCGTCGCGAGGAAGTCCTCGAACTCCTGCATCTCCGCCGGAGAGAGTTGAACGTCGTCGCCCTGCAGGTTCTGGAACGCGGGGTTGAACTCCTCGAGTCCCGCGCGGTCGCCGCGCCAGTGGAACGGCTCCTGGCCGATGATGTCGGTCAGCACCTGCGTCGTCATCGGGCCCTTCATCGGGTGCCACGGCTGGAAGCCGCCGCTCAGGCCCGGAATGTTCGCCGCGAGGTTCTGCCCGGTCACGGCCTTCATGTCGCCTTGCGGGTCGCCGAGGTCCCAGCCGAGGCGGTCGAAGCGGCCGTCGACGTGGCACGACGCGCACGCGATCTGCCCGAGGCCGGAGTTCTTGCGAGTGTCGTAGAGGTGCTTGCGACCGGCCTTGATGGCGGTCGGGCTCGGGTCGAAGAACGGCAGGCGATCGATTTCCGTCTCGGTCGTCGCGTTGACGACGGAGATCGAGCCCTCGAACCGGTTCAGCACGAACAGGCGGTTCAGCGTCGGGTGGTACACGATGCCGGTCGGGCCCTCGCCGACCGGGATCGTCGGCGCGATGCCGACGCGAGCGCCGGCCTGATCGACGACGATCAGGTTGTTCGAGCCCATGCCGGTGATCCACGCCTTCGTGCCCGCCGGGTTCCACGCGATGCCGCGCGGGTCGCCGAGCGACTTGTCGCGCTCCGACTGCACGACGCTCGACGTCGCGTAGGTCAGGTGCGAGTTGAGGTCGGTCACCGCGAGCGTCGCACCCGCGGCGTCCATGCGGCCGATCTCGACGCGGAGGAACTTGCCCTTCAGGACGGGCTCGAAGCGGATCGAGTTGGTGCCGTCGGTGCCGACGACGGAGACCTGACCGCTCACGGGGTTCACGGCGATCGCGGCGCAGATGTTCATCAGGCGCGTCGCATAGGTGACCGCGAGCGAGCCCGTGTCGATGATCGCGACGTCGCGGTCGGGGAGGTCCCAGCCGACCGGGCGTCCGGAGAGCGCAGCGCTCGCGCCCGACACGAAGGCCGACCAGTCGTGCGCGTTGTCGTCCATCCATTGTCCGAGGTCGTTCTTCTTCACGATGAGGCCGACGCGCGGCGGCACCGGCAGGCCGGCCTTGATCGGCGGGTTGAACGCGACGCCGTTGTTCGGAGGCGGGTTCGTGCCGCCGTACGGGCCGGCGGGGTTCGACACGACGTTCGGCGGGAAGCTGCCGGCCATCGTGCTGCCGCCGCCGAGGACGGTCGAGCCGTTGCCGGAGTAGAAAATCGCGGCGTACACCTTGGTGCCGTCGGGAGACACGGCGAGCGCGCGCGGATCTTCCGCATCGATCGCGACGACGACCGCTGCGGCCGCGAGGTTCGCGGGATCGAACACCTGCACCTCGTTCGCCTGCGAGCACGACACGAACGCGCGCTGCGGCGTCCCGGCGAACACGACGTCGAACGGCTCGTCATGCGTCTTGATGGTCTGGATCACGTTGCCCGCGACCGGGTCGACGATGCTCACGTCGTCGGACACGTTGTTCACGACCCACACCTCGCTCGGCGTCCGGACGCGCACCGAGGTCGGGTCGATGCCGACCGCGATCGACGTGCGGAACTGCAGTCCGTTCGGCAGCACGTCGAAGACCTCGAGGCGATCGTCCGCGGTGTTCACGGCGAACAGCGTGAGCCCGTCCGCCGACAGCTCGAGCGGATGCATCTGCGGGGTCTCGAAGTTGACGAACGACTGCGCGAGGACGGACGAAGGCGCGAGCAATGCGAGCAACGACGCGAACGCGGCGCGGGCGAGGCGCATGGACTCTCTCCTCGGAGGGACGAGCGGGAGGGCCGGAACCAGCGGAAGGCCGGTGGAGAACGACGGAGCGCGCGGAGTCTACCCGTCGAGCGCGGAGGTGGCAGCGGCGCACCGACTTCGGACGGTTTCCACACCCTCCCAACCGTTCGCGTTACTCTTGTTGATAACTGTTTTGAATTAAAACGAGAGAGATCAGTCACAAAAGGCCGATGGCGAAGGATAAATTCATCGCCGCGAGTCCGATCGTCACGGCACGTCGCCGCTCTTCCACTCCCCTCGGAGACCTCCATGGACACCCCGAACCCGCTCCGCGACTTCCTCGAGATCCCCTATGACCAGCTCGAGGAGATGAACCTCTCCGCGAAGCAAGCGCGCGCGGAGCGCAAGGACGCGGGGCGGGTGCAGGAAGAGCGCGTCCGCTACCTCACCGACGAGAAGCGCGTGAAGGCGGTGACCGTGTGCTTCACCGACCTCGAAGGCCGGCTGCACATGCTCGACTACGACAAGAAGTTCCTGCTCAAGAGCGCGGACAACCTCACGTTCGACGGCTCGTCGATCCGTGGGTTCTCACAGCAGGCGGAGTCGGACCTGCGCCTCGCGATCGACTGGCCGTCGTTCTACTGGCTGCCCTCCGACGTCTTCGGCCCGGGGAAGGTGCTCGTCTTCGCGGAGGTTCATGAGCGCGACGGCGAGCCGTACCACTCCGACCTGCGCTGCCGCCTGAAGAAGTTCACCGACGACCTCTTCGCGAAGGACGGCACGGTCTGCTACGCCGCGAACGAGATCGAAGGTTTCCTCTTCAAGGGCAAGGACGCGGAGCGCCACTACCACGAGACCGGCAAGTTCGAGTTCATCTCGACCGGCGGCTACTACCACTCGCTCCCGGGCGATCCGCTGCGTCGCTTCATCGACAAGGCCGCCGAGGCGCAGCGCGCGATGGGCTTCGCGAACGAGAAGGACCACCCCGAGGTCGCGCCGTCGCAGTTCGAGATGAACTACTCGTACACGCAGGTGGACGTCGCCGCCGACCAGGTCCAGCTCTACAAGCTCCTCGCCCGTCAGGTCGCGGCGCGCATGGACTGCACGGCGAGCTTCCTGCCCAAGCCGGTCACGGGCGTGAACGGCAACGGCATGCACACGAAC
>CAZOLL010000426.1:0-4147 GCA_964580365.1 uncultured Phycisphaeraceae bacterium | reverse complement strand
GACCGCGAGCTCGAGCGCGCCGTCGGTGATCTGAACGCGGTGGTGCGCTTCGTACTTGTCGCGCAGTCCGCGCAGGATCTCGACGGCCTGCTCGCGGGTCGGCGGCTCGACCACGATGGTCTGGAAGCGCCGCTCGAGCGCGCCGTCCTTCTCGATGTACTTGCGGTATTCGTCGAGCGTGGTGGCGCCGATGCATTGCACCTCGCCGCGCGCGAGCGCGGGCTTCAGCACGTTCGACGCGTCGATCGCGCCTTCCGCGCCGCCGGCGCCGACCAGCGTGTGCAGCTCGTCGATGAAGAGGATGACGTTCTTCGCGCGCCGGACCTCGGTCATCACCGCCTTGATGCGCTCCTCGAACTGACCGCGGTACTTCGTGCCGGCGACCATCATCGCGAGGTCGAGCACGACGATGCGCTTGTCGCGGAGCAGCTCGGGGACGTTGCCCTTCACGATGTCCTGTGCGAGGCCTTCGACGATGGCGGTCTTGCCGACGCCCGCTTCGCCGAGGAGCACCGGGTTGTTCTTCGTGCGGCGCGAAAGGATCTGGATCACACGCTCGATCTCGTTCTTCCGGCCGATCACCGGGTCGAGCTTGTTCTCGCGCGCGAGCTGGGTGAGGTCGCGGCCGAACGCGTTCAGAGCCGGGGTCTTGCCCTTCTGCCCGGGCTCCGCCGTCTCCTTGCCGCCGCCGCCCGTCGTCGGAGGCGTCTCGCTCTCCTCTTCGCCGCCGGACTCCTGGCCGCCCTGGTTCTGGTTCACGTCGGCGCCGAGGAACTCGAGCACTTCCTCGCGGACTTCCTCGAGCTTCACACCGAGGTTCGTCAGCACGCGCGCCGCGATGCCCTCGTTCTCCTTGATCAAGCCGAGGAGCAGGTGCTCGGTCCCGATGTAATTGTGGCCGAGCTGGCTTGCTTCCTCGAGCGACAGCTCGAGCACCTTCTTCGCGCGCGGCGTGAACGGCAGCGAGCCCATCGTCACCATCGTCGGGCTGCCCTTCACGATCTTCTCGATCTCCGACCGGATCTTCTTCAGGTCGATGCCGAGGTTCTTCAGGACGGACGCGGCGACGCCGCTGCCCTCCTGGATCAGGCCGAGCAGGATGTGCTCGGTCCCGATGTACTCGTGGTTCAGCCGAGTTGCTTCCTGCTTCGCGAGGTTCATCACCTTGCGCGCGCGGTCGGTGAAGCGATCGAACATCTTCGAGGATCCTCAGAGGTGCTTGGGGTCGGCCGGGAATAGCAAGTTCCGTTGGTCTTTTCGGGCGAAGACCGCCACGGAAGTGAGTCTTTCGACGATCGGACAGCGGGAAATCTACCGAGATCGAATCGCCGCCACACACGGCCCGGGACGGAGTTCGACGAGGGCGGGGGGCGCGAGGGTGGGGGTCGGTGGACAGGACACGAAGCACACGAAGGAGGCACGAAGAGCGCCCCGACCGTCGGACGCGGGATGTGTCGTCGACGCGGGGGCGCCGGCCTTTGGCCGGCGGTTTCCGGGGAGAGGCTCCCGCGCACGAGAGCCTTTCAGTGGTTCGCGTGCTTGACGGACGTGAAGCGTGGACGGCTCTCGCACGCGGGAGCCTCTCCCCAGAAACTCGAGTGCGCTGCGCGCCCTCGCCCCCCGCTCCGCAACTCGAGAGCTCGATCAGAGCGCTGGACCGACTCGAGCGGGTGAGTTCTGTCTGACTCCATCCGACTGAGTCCGATCCGACCGATCCTTGTCTCGCAGGACCAGACGAGAACCCGAGCGAAGGAAACCGCCGGACGAAGTCCGGCGCCTCCGCGTCCCCCCCACCCCACCCCCCCCCCCCCCCCCCCCGCCCCCCCCCCCCCCCCGCCTCCGCGTCCCCAGCACGCCCGTCGTCCGTCGAACGCGGTGCGCACCTCTTCGTGTGCTTCGTGTCCTCGGCCGACGACGCCCCGCCTTCACCCCACCGACTTCAGATGCTCGCGGATCAGCTGCGCACGCACGGCGTCGCGCTCTTCGGGTTCGAGGGCTTGGCCGCCCTTCAGGAGCTGGAGGTGGCCCGGCTGCGACATGAGGAAGAGCGTGTTCACCGTCGACAGGTCGAGGCCCGGGAGCATCGTGAGGTGGACGCCCATGCGCACGAGCGACAGGTGCTCGAACGCCTCCTCGCTCGTCATCTTGCGGGCGACCTTGAGGGTGCCGAACGCGCGCCAGACGCGGTCTTCGATCAGGAGCTTGTCGCCCCTCAGCACGTGTTCGCGCAGTTCGCGCTCGAAGCCGACGATCGTCGGGAGGATGCGGCGCACGTCGTCGAGGAGTTGCTCGTAGGTCTTGCCGAGCGTGACCTGGTTGCTGATCTGATAGAAGTCCGAGTGCGCCTTGGTGCCTTCGCCATAGAAGCCGCGCACCGCCAGGTTCATCTTCGCGGCGGCGTTGAACACCTTCTCGATGTTCTTCGTGAAGACCAGGACCGGCAGGTGCAGCATCACCGAGATGCGCATGCCGGTGCCGACGTTCGTCGGGCACGAGGTCAGCCAGCCGAAGCGGTCGTGGAACGCGAAGTCGAGCTCGTTCGCGAGGCGCTTCTCCGCATCGAGCGCGTGCTCGACCGTCTGGTCGAGCGCGAGGCCGGAGGCGAGCACCTGGATCCGCAGGTGGTCCTCCTCGTTCATCATCAGCGCGATCGAGCCGCCGGGGTCGTGCGCCACGCCGCGTTCGCCTTCGGCGTTCGCGTGCTCGAGGCTGATCAGGTGGCGTTCGACGAGCACGAGGCGCTGGATCTCGTCGAGCGCCTTCAGGTCGAGGTACTGCAGGCGCGGCGCGAGCTTCACCTTCTCGACGTGCTTCTTCAGGTGTCCGTAGAGGATCGACTCGTCCTCGGCGGCGAGGCGCGCCTTCAGCGGGAAGCCGCTCACGTTGCGGGCGAGCCGCACGCGCGACGAGATGACGATGTCGGACTCGGGACCGGCCCCCTTCAACCACTCGCCGAGCGGAACTTTTGCCGCCGGCTCAGACATCCTTCGACTCCGCCGCCGCGCCCGAGCCGCCGCTTCCGCTCGACTTCGGCTTGTCGCCGACGTCGACCGCCTGGGAGATCTGGCGCTCGACGGCCTGGATGCGGTCGCGGAGGCGCGCGGCCTCCTCGTAGTCCTCTTCCTTCACCACGCGGTTCAGACGGCGGCGCAGCTCGAGCAGCTCGCGCTCGATGGTCGCCTGGCTCTGCTTCTTCGGCTTCGTGCCGACCGGGCCGACGCCCACGTGCTGCGACGCGCCATGCACCTTCTCGAGCAGCGGGATCAGCGATTCCGCGAACGAGGTGTAGCACTGCTCGCAACCGAACCGGCCCTTCAGGCGGAACTCCTGCACGGTCATGCCGCAGTTCGGGCAGGTGATGCGGCGGCCGGACTTCGTCTTCGCGCCGGCATCGGGCATCGCGAGGATCGTGGTGGCGAACGTCACGGCCGGAACGCCGACCGCCGGCTTCTTCGGGAGCGCACTCTCTGCGAGGCAGGCCTCGCAGAGATGCATCTCACGCGGCTTGTTCGTCTCGACGTCGATCTCGGTGACGAGAACCGTCGCGCGCTGTTTCTTGCACTTCTGACACGGGTTGTTCATCGCGCCGTTCGCACTGGGACTCCGCTCTCGTGCCGGAGTCGCCGACCCGGTTATCGAACCGGGTGCTGGGGTTCTTGACGGCTACTGTAATGCGTGCGGTGAGCGCCAAGCAACTCCGGCGCGGTTCGCCCGCCTCCGCCGAGTTCACGCGCGGGGCGCGTTCGCGAGAGTCCGGAAGGTCTCGCCCCTCTCGCGGAAGTTCTTGAAGAGGTCGTAGGACGGGAACGCGGGCGACAACAGCACGGTGCCGCCGGCGGGCGCGCGCGCGAGCGCGGCCGCAAACGCGGGCTCGAACGCCGATGCTTCGACGATCGGCAGCCGATCGGAAACCGCGCGCACCGCGCGTGCGACCTGGCCGTCGTCTATGAACACCCGGTCCACGCCGTGGGCGCGCAAGGCCTCGGCCCGCTCGGGCTGGCGCGTCGTCGCCCACACCACGGCACCGCGGACCTTGGCCAGTGTGGCCGTAGCCAGGCCAAGCGCCGAGGTGCCGCCGCGGATGAGCAGGGTCTGGCCCGGCTGCAGGTCGAGCCCGATGCCCAACGAGCCGTAGGCCGTCTGCAGC
>CAZOLL010000425.1:0-4162 GCA_964580365.1 uncultured Phycisphaeraceae bacterium | reverse complement strand
CGAGCCGTGCGGCCTGAACCAGATGTACTCGATGCGCTACGGCACGCTGCCGATCGTGCGGCGCGTCGGCGGTCTGGCCGACACGGTGTTCGACCTGCTCGACGACCCGCAGCGCGGCACCGGCTTCGTGTTCGACGCCGCCGAGCCGGACGCGCTTCTCGGCCGCATGCGCATCGCCGCGGAGCTGTTCGCGCGCGGCGACGTTCGGCTCTCGCGCGCGATCGACCTCGGCATGGCGCAGGACTTCTCGTGGCGACGATCGGCTCAGCTTTATCTCGAGCTGTTCCGAAAGGTGATCGAGTGAACGACATCGCGGACCAGCTCCTGCTCCCCGGCCAGCGCGAACGCTCTGCGTTCTACAAGCGCTACTACGAGCCGATCGCGTCCAACTCGCGCCACGGCCTCGCGGTGATCGACGCCGACACGGGCACGCTCCTCTACGCGAACGCGCGTTTCCTCAGCTCGCACCAGCTCGCTCCCGACGCGCGCTTCCCGTTCGCGTGGCCGGACAAGTCCGGCGAGTGTTCGCGCGCCGTCGCCGCGGCGGCCGCGCGCGACGTGCGCGAGGTGCGCCGCCTGATCCCGCGCGACTCCGGCTCCGGCGCCGCCGCGGCGCAGGCGGAAGTCGTCGCGATCCCGCTCGGCAAGAACTCCGAGTTCGGCCGCAGCGCCGAAGTCGTGCTGATCGAGAAGGAGGAAGTCGCCGCGACTCCCGGCGCGCTCGACGAGGAGCGCGACTTCCTCGCCGCGGTGGTGCGCTACTCCGGCGACGCGATCGTCGGCCTCGACAACGACGGCCGGGTCCGCTCGTGGACCAAGGGCGCGGTCGACACGTTCGGCTACTCGCCGGAGGACGCACTCGGGTTCGACCCCGAGTTCCTCCTGCCGAAGGACGACGCCGCGCGGCGCGAATGGGCCGAGACACGCGCCGAGTTCGCGAAGAAGGGGATCCTCAAGAACCACCCCGCGCGCCGCGTCGCGAAGGACGGGCGCGTCGTCATCGTGACCATCACGATGAGCCGCGTGCACGACGCCGCCGGCAACCCGCGCGGCACGTCGATGATCTGCCGCGACGTGACGATGGAGTCGCTTCTGCGCGAGCTGATCGAGCACCAGCTCCGCGCGACGACCGTCATCCACGAGATCGGCGACCTCATGCACTCGGTGCAGAGCGTCGACGAGATCCTGCGCCTGATCCTGATCGGCGTGACGGCGGGCCACGGCCTCGGCTTCAACCGCGCGTTCCTCGTGCTGGTCGAGGGCGCCGACGTCGACCCGACGCAGTCGCGTCTAAAGGGCGCGCTCGCAATCGGCCCGTCGAACGCCGAGGAAGCCGACCGCATCTGGAAGTCGCTCGCGCGCGAGCCGCTCAACCTCCCGCAGATCCACCAGCGCTACGTCGCGGAGAGCGAGGCGAAGGACGTCCTCGTCAACTCGATCGTCGCGAACATCGACGTCCCGCTGACGCGCGACGACCACGTGCTGGTCAAGGTGCTGCGCGGCCGCCAGACGATGAACGTCGTGAAGGGGCGCATCGTCGGCGGCGGCGAGGTCGACGCGGAGATCTGCCGCCAGCTCCTCTCCGACACGTTCGCCGTCGTCCCGCTGAACACGCGCGAGCGCGCGATCGGCGTGCTGATCGTCGACAACCTCATCACGGGGATGCCGATCTCGGACGCCGACGTGCAGATGTTGAAGGTGTTCGCGAACCACGCCGGCATCGCGGTCGAGAACTCGCGGCTGCGCGCGCAACTCCAGCGGCGCCTCGTCGAGCTGGCCGCCGCGAACCGCTCGATGCAGGAGTACCAGACGCGCCTGATGAACAAGGAGCGCCTCGCGGTCATCGGCGAGATGGCGGCGCGCGTGGTGCACGAGGTGCGCAACCCGCTGGTGTCGATCGGCGGTTTCGCGCGTCTGGTGCGCCGCGGGTTCAACCCCGACGACCCGCGCTCGGACTACCTGCGCATCATCTCGGACGAGGTCGCGCGGCTCGAGCGCATCATCACCGAGCTGCTCGACTTCTCGAAGCCGCAGAACAAGCTGCAGCTCGGCGAGGTGGACGTGAACCGACTCGTGCACGAGACGCTCGCGATGGCCACCGTCGAGGCCGAGGCGCACAAGGTGAAGGTCGTCGAGCGCCTCGACGAGGGCCTCGGCTCGGTCACGATCGACGGCGACAAGATCCGCCAGGTGCTGCACAACCTGATCAAGAACGCGCTCGAGGCGATGCCCGACCAGGGCGAGCTGTCGGTCGAGACTTCGGGCACCGCGGACGGCCGGTTCCGCCTGACGGTCGCGGACAGCGGGCCGGGCATCCCGGCCGAACGCCGCGAGCGCGTGTTCGAGCCGGGATTCACCACGCGTCAGGAAGGCAGCGGCTTCGGCCTCGCGATCGCGCGCCGCATGGTCGAGCTGCACGGCGGCACCCTCCAGCTCCGCGACGTGCCGAAGGGCTGCACTTTCGATATCGTCCTCCCGCGCCGGGTCGACCTCGAGGTCGAGCCGATGGAGAAGAGGCATGAGCAGTCCGGGAAGTCCGGCTGAGCCGCGGAAGGTCCGCATCCTCGTCGCCGACGACGAGCCGAACCTCCGCCTCCTCTACCAGAGCGAGCTCGAAGCCGACGGATACACCGTCGTCACCGCGAGCGACGGCAAGGAAGCGCTCGACAAGATCGACAAGGAGCGCCCGGACCTCGTCGTGCTGGACATCCGCATGCCCGGCATGGACGGCGTCGAGACGCTGAACCGCATCATCGACAAGTACCGCACGCTGCCGGTGATCCTCAACACGGCGTTCTCGAACTACAAAGACAGCTTCATGACGTGGCCGGCAGACGCGTACGTCGTGAAGTCATCCGACGTCGGCGAGCTGCGGAAGCGCATCGCCGAGGTTCTCGCGAAGCGCGGCGCGAGCGGCGAGCGCTGATCGTGGACCCCGCTGTCACCGGAATCACGCGCGACGCCCTCGTCTTCCTCCTCGCGGGCGGCCAGGGCGAGCGCCTCTATCCGCTGACGCGCGACCGCGCGAAGCCGGCGGTGCCGTTCGCCGGGCATTACCGCATCATCGACTTCACGCTCACGAACTGCATCCACTCCGGCTTCCGCCGCGTGTTCGTGTTCACGCAGTACCGTTCGCTCTCGCTCGAGCGCCACCTGAAGCAGGGGTATTCGTTCCTGCCGCGCGAGCTGGACGAGTTCATCGACGGCGTGCCGCCGCAGTTCCGCAGTGCGTCGCACTGGTACCAGGGCACCGCGGACGCCGTGTACCAGAACGTCCACCTGCTCGAGCGCGAGCGGCCGAAGCGCGTGCTGATCCTCTCGGGCGACCACGTGTACCGCCTCGACTACCGCGACATGGCGCGCCGGCACGTCGAGTCCGAGGCCGCGATGACGATCGGCGTCATCGAGGTGCCGATCGCCGAAGCGACGCGAATGGGCGTGCTCGAAGTCGACGCGAACTGGCGCGTGGTCGGCTTCGAGGAGAAGCCCGCGAAACCGAAGCCGATCCCCGGGCGCCCCGACACCGCGCTCGCGTCGATGGGCATCTACCTGTTCGACACCGCGACGCTCGTGCGCGAGGTGACGTTCGACGCGAAGAAGGAATCGAGCCATGACTTCGGCAAGGACGTCGTGCCGCACATGGTCGAGAGCGGCGCGCGCGTGGTCGCGTTCCCGTTCCGCGACAAGGCGGGCGGCGCGGCCTACTGGCGCGACGTCGGCACCATCGACGCCTACTTCGAAGCGCACGCCGACGTGCTGGGTGAACGGCCAAAGTTCGACCTCCGCGATTCGGCGTGGCCGATCTACTCCGTGCGCCCGATGCTCCCCGCCGCCGAGGTGCTGACGTCCGGCGGCAAGAAGCCGATCGTCGAGGATTCGATGCTCTCCGACGGCACGGTCGTCGCCGGCGCGACGGTGCGCGGCTCGATCCTCGGCCCCGACACGCGCGTGATGGAAGGCGCGGTCGTCGAAGACTCGATCGTCCTCGGCAGCGTCGTCGTCGAGAAGGGCGCCCGCTTGAAGCGCGTGATCGTCGACCGCGAGGCGACCGTGCGCGCGAACCGCGCTGTCGGCATCGCGCCCGAGACGGACGCAACGGGGTTCGTGCGCTCGAAGGGCGGCATCACCGTGGTGCCGCAGGGGACGGTCGTCGAGTAGGGGG
>CAZOLL010000424.1:0-4168 GCA_964580365.1 uncultured Phycisphaeraceae bacterium | reverse complement strand
GACTGGTGCACTTCTCGGTGATGTCGAACCACCTGCACCTGATCGTCGAGGCGGAAAACTCGCGCGCACTCACTCGCGGAGTTCAGGGTCTGCTGGTCCGCATCGCGCGCCACTTGAATTCGGCACTGAACCGCACGGGCCGCGTCTTCGCCGAACGCTTCCACTCGCGAGTGCTGACCTCGACGCTCGACGTGAAGAACACGCTGCTCTACGTCCTCGCGAACGCGCGCCGTCACGGCATCCCGTTCCCCGGCCGCGTGGATCCGTACTCGTCGGCCGCGTGGTTCACTGGCTGGCACGAACTCGAGCCGAGCCCTCGCCCCGCGCCGACCGCGCCGCCGCGCTCCTGGCAGCTCGTCACCGGCTGGCGCCTCCACGGCCGCCTCAGTTCCGACGCGATCCCACGCGTCGAGTCCCGCTGAACGGGCCCGGTCCCGTCCCCGTTGCACGAATCGCGCGGACCCGGGCCGCGAGGGCCCGTCCGTCCCGTCGCCCGTGGCGACCGCGCTACTTCCCGGCCGCGCGGCGCAGCTGCTGCCGCGTCTTCTGCGCGGCATCCATCTGCCCGGCCCGCTCATACGCGTTCGCGAGGTCGTTCAAGAACTCCGCGCGCGTCGACGGGTCGAGGACGATGTCCTGCATCCGCTTCACCGCCTCCTCGAGCAGCGCGACTTCCTGCGCCTGATCCTTCATCGACTCGACGTGGGCGAACGCATAGGCCTTCTGCCGCAGGACGAAGAGCCCCTTCGTCTTCACCGAGCGCTGCGTCTGCGTGTCGGTCGCGGGGTCGGCGAGGACTCGCTGCATGTCGGTCTCGAGCAGCGTGAGCCCGTCCATGCCCTCCTTCTCGCGGCCCTTGATGCGGATCAACGTCTTCGCAACCTGCAGTCGGGCGTGGAACATCGGGTCGGCCGGCGCGCCCTTCGTGCGCAGGATCTCGACCGCGCGCTCGAACTCGGCGAGCGCGTCCGCCTCCCGGCGCAGTTCGAGCAGCGCCGCGCCCTTCGCGTTGTGGAGGTTCTCGTCGGGGCCGGCGGATTCCCACCCGAGGCTCTCACCCTTCTCGAGCAGGGACAGCGCCTCATCGTGCTTGCTGAGCGCGATCAGCGTGGCGCTGAGTCGGGTGTAGACGTCCGGGCTCTGCACGCCGAGGTCGATCGCTTCCTTCAGCTTCTTCTCGGCGTCCTCGTTGCGGCCGACCGCGGAGTAGACGCGCGCGCAGCGCAGCTTGATGCTCGGGCTCTTCGGGTTGTGCTGATCGACGTGCTCGATCAGCTTCACGACGTTCGCGTCGAAGCGGCCGACGCGGATCGCGCAGTCGGCGAGGCGCGTGTAGGCGTCGTCGAGGCCGGGGTTCAGCTCGATCGCCTTCTTGTAGTCCTCGGACGCCTCGACCGGGCGCTCGAAGCCGTCCTGCATGACGACGCCGCGCGAGTAGTAACCGATCCAGTCCTCGACGAACTTCGCGAGGTAGGCGTCCCAGATCTGGCGCGCGGTCTCGAAGAACTCGCGCGCCGCGTCCTTCTTGCCGTCGCGCAGTGCGAGCATGCCGTCGACGTACGCGAATTGCGCGCGCGCGGTCTGCAGCACGCGCTCGGCCTCCGGCAGCTTCGATTCGGCGAGCTTCGCCATCAGCGGCTCGGACGCGGCGCGATCGCCGCGGTAGCGGAGGATGTCGAGCTTCTCGATCAGGAGGCGCTCGTCGGTCGGGTTCGTGAGCAGCGCCGCGTCGATCAGCGCCAGGCCTTCGTCGAGCCGCCCGAGCTGCACGTAGAGCTCCGCGAGCGCGATCGTCGCGTCGAGGTTGGCCGGATCGGAGCGGTGCGACGCCTCGAGCAGCTCGCGCAGTTGCGCGAGGCCGAACTCGCGGTCCGACGCGTTCGCCTCCGCGTCGACCTTCATCATCGTGATGACCTGCTTCAGCGTCTGCGTGAGTGTGTTGCGCAGGAGGCGCCAGTTCGGACGGTCGGGCACGCTCTTCAGCAGCGAGCCGAGGATCTCGGACGCCGTCTTGTAGTCGTGCAGGCTCGCGAGGCTGAGCGCGAGGCCGGTGTGCGCGAGCAGGAAGTCCGGCATGATGTCGATCGAGCGCCGGAAGTTCTGCGCGGCGTTCTGGAAGTCGCGCTCGAAGCGCTGGGTTTCCGCGAGCTGGAACCACGCGCGCGCCGAGTTCGGCGCCGTGCGCGTCATGTTCTCGAACAACGTGCGCTCGTCCTTGTACGCGTTGCCGCGCACGGAAGTCAGCACGACAAACAGCAGCAAGACGCCGAAGAGAGCGGCGCGCCCCGCGCGGAACGCCGTCTCGCCGCGCCGTTCGAGCATCGCGAGCACGGCGGCGACGACGCCGCCCGCGGCGATCGCGAGCCCGGCGCTCGGCTGGTAGAGCAGGCGGTCGCCGAAGATCGTGCCGATGCGGACCAGGATGTTCGACACCGGTCCGAACGCGAACAAGAACAGAAGGACGCCGAACCCGATCGCGGCGCTGCGCCGCATCATCACGAATCCGATGATCGTCAGGACGGCGACGATGACGAACGACGCGAGCGCGACCGGCTCGGACAGCCCGCGCGCGATCGGCATCTGGTTGAACGAGTAGTCCGCCGACATCCCGACCGGCACGACGAACAACTGCAGCGCGCGCGTGAACAACGTGACGCCGGTGGCGAGGCACGTCATGAACGGCTGCTTCACGAGCGCGTTGTCGAGGCGCAGGATCCCGTTCTCGTTCGGCTGCAGTCGACCGCACACCTCGAGGCGCACGTAGATGTTGATCGCGATGACGGCCGCGAAGCCGGCGTAGAGCAAGAGACGGCGCGAAAGCGGCGGCGCCTCGCGGCGGCGCACGATGTCGGCGAGCACGATCGCGATCAGCGCGATGGCCCCGCTCTCCTTCGTGAAGAGCGAGATGGCGAACGCGACGAGCGCGAGCAGGTACCTCTGCACCTTCACGACGTGCGAGCCGGCGCTCTTCAAGTACAGCGCCATCGCGAGCAGCCCGAAGAACAAGGACTGCGTCTCGCCGAGCCCGGCCGCATACGCGACCGCTTCGGTATGCACGGGGTGCGCGGCGAACAGGAGCGCCGCGATCCACGCGATGCGCCGGCTCGCGAACAGCCAGGTCACGAGCACGAAGAGCAGGAACGAGCAGCCGAGGTGGTAGGCGAAGTTGAGGAGGTTGAACGGCAGCGCCTTCGCGCCGGACGCGAGGTAGATCATCCCCATCGGCCAGAGCATGAGCGGGCGGTACAGCGCCTGACCTTCGACGGCGAGGCCCGGGTCGCGCGCGCGGTTCACGCCTTCCCAGAACTCCTCGTGGAAGAGCTTGTTCAGCGCGCCGACCTTCGCGAGTGCGCCGTCCTTCTCGCCGGCTTCGCGGAACGTGGCGTTGACGAGGACGAGGAAGCGCCCGTCGTAGGACAGCTTGTTGGTGAACGAGCGGCCGAACGCCGCGAGCGCGACCAGGAGGATCGCGAGGAACGGCACCAACAATCGTTTCGAGGCGGGCGAGGTCATTCCGGGCTCCGGCACGTTCACGGTCCGCGCGGTGTCGCGCGAGCGTCCATCATCGGGTGGAAGGCGGCAAAGGCTAGAGATCGAAAGCGGAGGGCGCAGGATGTTACCGGCAGTCGGGGGAGCGCCGGAATCAGCCGCGGCGGCCGTCGGCCTTGTCGATCGCGATGCGCGCGGCGGCGATCGCGGCGGGGCCCGCCAGCGCGCCCGCGATCGCCGCGGCGGCGCGGACGTCGGCGTTCGTCGCTCCCGCGCGCAGTGCTCCTCGCACGTGCGACTCCAGCTGGCGCGGCAGCACCAGCGTCGCGAGCGCCGTGATCGCCATCAATTCGCGTGTCCGCGCGTCGATCCCCGGGCGCGAGAGCACGCGTCCGTAGGCGTCGACGAGCACCGCCTCCGCGAGCACGGGATGCGCGCGCGCGAGCTGGTCGAGGACCGCCCGAGTCTGGTCGCCGTAGACCGCTTTGAACGCCTCCGTTCCCGCGCGGCGGCGGACCGACTCCACGGGAGAGGGCGGGGCCGCCGGGGCCGTCGCTTCGGCCGCGGGTTGCGGTGGGGCGCCGCCGGCCGCGCGCGCGCGCGCCGGGCGCCGCGCGCTCGCGCGGGGGGAGCCCCCCCCCCCCGGCACCCAGAGGGGGGACGCGGCGCGCGTCGCCCG
>CAZOLL010000423.1:0-4178 GCA_964580365.1 uncultured Phycisphaeraceae bacterium | reverse complement strand
AGAACGTGCGCGACGGGCTGCACGTCGAGGACCAGTGCTCGGCGATCCTCGCGGTGCTCGACCGCGGCCGTCCGGGCGAGGTCTACAACATCGGCGGCAACAGCGAGCGCGAGAACATCACCGTCGTGAAGACGCTGCTCGCAGCGGTGGGGAAGCCCGAGTCGCTCATCCGCTACGTCACCGATCGACCCGGCCACGACCGCCGGTATGCGATCGACGCGAGCAAGATCAAGCGCGAGCTCGGCTGGCAGCCCTCGCGCACGTTCGAGGCCGGGATGGCGGAGACCGTGCGCTGGTACCTCGACCACCGCAAGTGGTGGGAGCGCGTGCGCGGCGGCGAGTACCGCCGGTACTACGAGGAAATGTACGCGAACCGCGGTGCGTGACGAGAGGTGACCGGCGCCGACGTTGCCGTCGCGGTGACGTTGTCCGCGGCGATGCTCGGACTGCCGGTGTGCGCACGGCACGCGGCGCGCGCGCTCGGCGAGCCCGACGCGGACGTGCGACGGGTCGTCCTGAAGGGGGCGCTCGGCGCGGTCGCGTGGCTCTCGTTCACGGCGGCGCTCGGCTTCTTCGGGCTCACTCCGGCGCGGCTCCTGTGGTTCACCTGCACCGCCTCGGTCGCGACGCTGATCTCGGCGTCGTCCGCGTTCGGGACGCGCATCGTGCGCGGGCTCTCGCCGCGATGGTTCGTCGGGTTCCAGGCGTTTCGAATCGTGACGGCGTTGGCTCTCCCACTCGTGAGCCTCGACCTCTACAGCGGAATCCTCGCGCTCTCGATCGGTCTGATCCCGACCGGGCCGCGCGTCCGGTGGTGGGCCGTGCTCGCGTTCTCCGTTCTCGGCGCGGCGTCGCTGGGCCTTGTGACGTTTCGCCTCGTCTCCCACCCGTCCGGCTTGCTGACCTACTCGCTCTGCCAGCTTCCGCTGGTCGGGCTGCCGGCCGCGCTGTTCGGCCACGTGGTGGCCGTCCGCTGGCTCTGGCGCCCGGCGGCTTGACGCCGCAAAGATCTTTTCAGAACGTCGGTTTCCGGCTCTCTTTCCCGTGGTAAACCCGGCGAACCTCGTCGCTAAGATTCGCCGCAAATCGCTCAAGCCTGCGGGGATTTCCGCCGATCAGATCGATGGCCCGAACCATGACATCCGCCCGACCGACGCCGAACGCACCCACGCGACGTCGCCTCGCGGCCTGCCGGCTCGCGCTCCTCCTGCTGGTCGCCGCGACGGGGTTCGGTTGCCGCACCTTCGACGACGCCCGGGTCCTTCAGGCGCTGAACCAGCGCGGGTTCGGGCGGAAGTACGTAGGCGACTCGAACGAGGTGCTGACCATCGGCATCGGCGACGCCGTCACGTGGGCCGATCCTGCGAATCCCCTGGTCCCGCCGGGCCAAGCCGAAGTCCGAATGGATGGCGTGATCACCGCGCCGATGATCGGCGAAGTTGCAGTCGCCGGCTTCACGACTCACGAGATCGAGCAGGCTCTGAACCAGCGCTACCAGGAGTTCTTCAAGGACGTCCACGTCCAGGTGCAGCCGGCGGTCGTGAAGTCGAAGTTCTACTTCATGAAAGGGGAGGTCCAGGGCGCGCGGCAGTTCCTCGGCAACACCACGGTGTGGGACGCCGTGATGTCCGCCCCGATCCCCGCGACCGCCGACCTCGACGACATCTACGTCATCCGCGCCGATCCCCGCCACCCGCTGATCATCCCGGTCGACCTCGAGAAGATGCTCGAGAACGGCGACTCCAGCGACAACGTGCTGATCCGCGAGGACGACATCATCGTCGTCAACCCCAACTTCGCGGGGCTCGTGAGGAATGGGGTGCTGCTCCTGCTGCAGCCGATCCAGCCGATCCTGCTGCTCGGCATCTCTGTCCGGAACATCCAGACGATCGCCGACTCCTTCCAGAACGACAACAACTTCTACGTCGGCCGCGGCGGGTACGGCGGCGGGTACGGCGGCGGCGGGAACGCCGGCCTCGTCAACTATGAAGAGAACGGCGACGCCTCGACCGCGCCGTCGGGCGGCAACAGCCAGAAGCCGCCGCGGCGCCCGTCGGGCGATCGCTGAGGGGGCGCTGTGGTGGACCCGATGAACCCGGGCGGCGCGGCACCTGGACCGGAAGGCGGCGTCCAGATCCGACGCCTGCTGCTCGCGGCCGAGCGCGGCCGCTTCAAGATCTTCATCTCGACACTGGTCGGCCTGATCCTCGGCGCGTTCGTGTCCGCGTTGATCCCCGACCAGTTCCGCTCGCGCACGCTGCTGCTCGTCCGCGAGCGGCCGCTGTTCGAGGACTCGCGTCTCATCAAGGCGATCTCCGAGAAGCCGCTCGTCCAGAAGGAAGCGACGCTCGCGGAGGAGATCCGCGGCTTCAAGAACGTGATCGAGGTCATCCAGCAGAACGAATGGCGCGAGTACGCCGAGTTCAGGAACGACCAATCGCGGCTCACCGAGCTGGTCGAGAAGGTGCGCAACGCGAAGCGCTTCGAGGTTTCCGTCGACAACGACCCGAGCGGCGAACTGCTCGTGCAGATCGCGTTCAAGTGGTACGACGCGGAAACCGCGCGCCGCTTCGTCGACCGCGTGCGGCGCAACTGGATCAAGCGACGCGAGGACGAGTCGAAGGAGTATGTCCGCAAGCAGCTCGCGGATGCCCAGGAGCTGATCAAGACTCACGTCGAGGAATACGAGACCGCGCGCGCCGCCCTGGAGAACTTCCAGCGCGAGAACCGCGTGATCACGCCCGAGGACTCGATCCAGGACAACGCGGTGAAGCAGAGCCTGCTGATCCGCAAGGACACACTTCTCCAGGTGATCAGCGACGGGGTGTCGCAGACGCGAAGCCTCCAGGAAGAGCTGTCGCGCACGCCTCGCGAGACCACGAAGGAGACCCAGGAAAAGAACCCGGAGTACGAGGCCAAGCTCGCGGCCCTGACGATCGCGAAGGCGGAGCTCGCACAGCTCGAAACCGTCATGACTCCCGTGAACCCGCAGGTGAAGATCAAGCGCGCCGCGGTGGAGAAGGCACAGAAGGAGTTCGACGCGGTGAAAGACCAGTCGTTCGCGGCCACGACGAAGTCGACCGAGCCGAACCCGATCTGGTCCGATCTCCAAGCGCAGCTCACGGCGAAGAAAGCGGAACTCGACGGCGCGCGAGAGCAGCTCACGACGCTGGACGCATCGCTCGCGGCCGTCGACAAGCGGCTGAACGAATACCCGACGCTCATCAGCAACCTGCGGAAGCTCCAGGGCGACTTCGCGCTCGCCGAGGAAGTGCTGCGCACCGCGCGCACGGCTGTCGTTCCGCTCGAGGACCGCCTCGAGCACCTCGACCGTCGCTCGAAGGGGCTGCTCGACCCGCAGGCCGCGCTCGAAGCATCCGGCGCGATCTCGATCCTCGAGGACCCGGTCGCGGCGCGCAAACCCGAAGGGCTTCCGAAGCCCGTCATCGCGCTGATCGGCCTCGTCGTCGGGCTGATGTTCGGCCTCGCGTTCGCAGTCTTCAAAGAACTGTCGCGCGTCACCTACGACGACCCGACGGAGGTCTCGCGCAACCTCGGCCTGCCGATCCTCGGCTCGGTCGCGCGGATCGCGACCCCGTCGGAGCTGCGCCGCGCGCGCGTTCGCAGGCTCAGCACGATCGTGGGCGGCCTTCTCGTCGTCGCGTCGCTCGGCGGGTTCGTGTACCTCGTCACGAGCGAGCCGGCGCGCCTGCCGGTGGCCGTGCAGGACGCGATGTCGAATCTGCGCGCCCTGTTCCAGTGACGGGGCGCGTCGCGTCCCCGTGCGCGTCCTCTACCTCTGCCACCGGATCCCGTACCCGCCGGACAAGGGCGACAAGATCCGCTCCTATCACGAGGTCGAGTGGCTGGCTCGCCGCCACGAGGTCGACCTCTTCACGCTGATCGACGACCCGGCGGACGCGGAGCACGTGCCGGCGCTCGCGGCGCGCGTGCGGCGGGTCGTCGCGGAGCGTTTGCCACGATTCGCCCGCGCGCTCTCGGTCCGGGGGCTCTTGACCGGCGATGCACTCACGGTCGCCGCTTTCCGCAATTCCCGGCTCGCGGCGGCGGTGAACGCCGCGCTCGCGCGCGAGCGGTACGACGTCGCGGTCGTCTTCTCGTCGCAGATGGCGCCCTACCTCGACGGCGCGGCGCCGCCGCTCGTCGCCGACTTCGTC
>CAZOLL010000422.1:0-4186 GCA_964580365.1 uncultured Phycisphaeraceae bacterium | reverse complement strand
CGGGCCCATACAACGGGCCGCCGCGCGATCCCGCGAGCGGGCAAGCACGCTCCGGCGTGCTCGAAATGGCGAACGAGTCGTTCGGCTTTCTGCGCCAGATCAAAGCCGACTTCGACGAGACGCCCGATGACGCATTCGTCCCGATGCAGACGATCCGGCGCTTCGGTCTGCGCGAAGGGTCGTTCATCGAGGGGATGGCGTGGGCCGGCCGCGGACGCGGCACGCACCTCGCGCTCGAGGAAGTCACGACCGTCGACGGAGACCCGCCGGACGTCGCCGCCTCCCGCCCGCACTTCAAGACGCTGACGTCGATCGACCCCGACGACCGCTACGTGCTCGAAGGGAAAGAGGGCGACATCGACCTCCGCATCGTCGACCTCCTCGCGCCGCTCGGGCGCGGACAACGCGGCCTGATCGTCGCACCGCCGCGCACCGGCAAGACGGTGCTGCTCGAGAAGATCGGCAACCGCATCGTGTCGGGTTACCCCGACGTGCACCTGATGGTCGCGCTCGTCGACGAGCGTCCGGAAGAGGCGACGCACTTCAAGCGCGCCGTCCCGGCGCCCGCCGAAGTGATCGCGTCCACCAACGACGAGCCCGGCTTCCGCCACGTGCGCACCGCGGAGCTCGTGATCGAGCGCGCGAAGCGCATCGTCGAGAAGGGCCGTCACGTCGTGGTGCTGATGGACTCGCTCACGCGCCTCGGCCGCGCTTACAACCTCGAGACGCGCGGCTCCGGCCGCACGTTGTCGGGCGGCCTCGATGCGAAGGTGCTCGAGAAGCCGAAGGCATTCTTCGGCGCGGCGCGCAACGTCGAGGGCGGCGGCTCGCTCACGATCGTCGCGTCCGCGCTCATCGACACCGGCAGCCGCCTCGATCAGGTGATCTTCGAGGAGTTCAAAGGCACCGGCAACATGGAGCTCGTGCTGTCGCGCGCGCTCGCCGACCGCCGCATCTACCCGGCGATCGACGTGAACGCGTCGGGCACGCGCCGTGAAGAGCTGCTCGTCTCGGCGGGCACCCTCACCAAGGTCCACCTCCTCCGCCGCGTGCTGAACCGCATGCGCCCCGTGGAGGCGATGGAGACGCTCTCGAAGAAGATCCGCGAGACGAAGTCCAACGCGGAGTTCCTCGCGCGCTTCGACGCCGTCGGCGTCGGCGTGATGGACGACGACTGATCGCCCGACCCGCTCCGGACATCGCATGGAACCTTCGCTGATCCGCCTGCTGAAGGCGACGCTCGTCGCCGTCCTGTTCGTGCCGGCGGTGTGCATCCTCTGCAGTCAGTTCCGCATCACGACCGGCGTGACGCCAGTGTTCCTCGCTCAGCTCGCGGCGAGCGTCGTCTTCGGACTCGTGATGTCCGTCGCGATCCTCCGCTGGCTGACGAAGAAGGCGCCCGAGCTCGAAGCGCTCGCGGTGAAGCAGGCCGAGGCGATCGACCGCATCGCGTCCGCGCGGCCCGCGCTGTCGATCGCGTGCGCCGCGGCGGCGAGCCTCGTGCTCGAGCTGGTGATGATCCGCTGGCAGGGTTCGGTCTTCAAGTTCTTCGACATCTACAAGAACCTCGGTCTGCTCGCGTGCTTCGTCGGGCTCGGCGTCGGCTACGCGACCGCGCGCCGTGAAGGCGTTCCGCTCCTGTTCACGCCGCCGCTCGTCCTCCTGCAGATCGCGATGATGCTGGGCCTGAAGTACGGGCTCGGCTGGCGCGCCGAAGTCTTCCTCGCGAACCCCGTGAAGGAGCAGCTCCAAATGGGGCTGCCGCTCGCCGAGGGCGTTGCGCAGCACGCCGCGATCTACGTCTTCATGGCGGCGATCTTCCTGCTCACGAGCCTGACGTTCTTGCCGATCGGCCGCCTGTGCGGGCGCACGATGCTGCATCGGCCGACGCTCACCGCGTACGCGTACAACCTGCTCGGCAGCATCGTCGGCGTGATCCTGACCTTCGGCCTCGCAGCGCTGTGGACGCCGCCGGCCGTGTGGTTCGCGCTCTCGCTCGCGCTGCTCGTTCCGTTCCACGGCCTCGCGGGACGCTCGGCCGCGACGAACGCGCTCACGGTCGTCGCGTCGATCGCGCTGCTCGCGGTGTCGATCCCCGTCGGCGTCGAGAAGGTCTACTCGCCCTACCAGCTCGTCGAGCGCGGCCCGAGCCAGGCCGAGTCGATGGAGGGGCTCTCCACGCTCACGGTCTCGGGCAAGTACTACCAGCGCATCCTCGACCTGTCGGTCCTGCGGCAGAGCATCTCGGCGCCCGCGCGCCGGATGGCGAACCACTACGAACTGCCGTACCGGCTCGGGAAGAAGTACGGGCGCGTCGCGGTGCTCGGCGCGGGCACCGGCAACGACGTCGCGGCCGCTCTGCGCGCCGGCGCCGGCGCGGTCGACGCGGTCGAGATCGATCCGGTCATCCTGCGGATGGGGCAGGTCTACCACCCCGAGCAGCCCTACTCCGACCAGCGCGTCGAGGGCATCGTCGACGACGCGCGCTCGTTCTTGCGGCAGACCGATCGCCGCTACGACCTGATCGTCTACGGCCTGCTCGACGCGCAGACCCTGCTCGCGGCCGGCACCAGCGTGCGGCTCGACTCGTTCGTCTACACGGTCGAGGCGCTGCGCGAAGCGCGCGCGCGGCTCACCGAGAACGGACGCATCTGCCTCTCGTTCGCGGTGTGCAGCGAGGGGCAGGGCCGCAAGATGTACAAGATGATCCAAGAGGCGTTCGACGGCCGCGGGCCGGCCGCCGGAGCGGGAACGCTCCTGACGTTGCTCGACCCCGACGCGCTGCGGGCGCTCACCAGGCGCCGATCGAGGTAGGACGCCACCCCGGCCCCCCCTCTCCCGCTCGGCTTGACGCGGCGCGGATTCCGGGCACCATCGCCCGGGTACGCGGGTGTAGCTCAGTTGGTAGAGCACGACCTTGCCAAGGTCGTTGTCGTCGGTTCGAATCCGATCACCCGCTCCAATTGCTCCGACGGGCCCGTGCGGATCACCGCGCGGGCCCGTTGCGTTTGCGGCAGGGCCCGTCCGGGAGCGATCCTCGCGATGTCGGGCGAACGCCGGGGCGGCGGATCGCAGCGGAACGCGGAGGATCGCGTGTTCCTCACACGCTGACGACGAGTTCCGCGGCGAGGCGCCCCCCGCCGTCGGCCGAAATCGTGAGAGTCGTTTCCGGACGGGCCCTTAGGCTCGCGCGGCGATGGACCCGACCGCTCCGCCCGGCTCCCCCGCCCCCGACTCCGCCGCCGCGTCGAAGGCGCTCGCGGACCTGGCCGACGCCTACTGGGAGTTCGGGCTCGACGAGTCGCCGAACGGCTGCACGTACCTCGGCATCGACCGGGGTCAGGACCGGCTCGACGAGCGCGGCCCCGTCGCGCGCGCGCGCCGCGACAAGGCGCTCGACGCCCTGCTGCGGCGCGTCGAAGCGGTGGCGCCCGACGCGCTGGGCGCCGAGGACCGGTTGACGCGTCAGATCCTGCTGCGCAGCATCTCCGAGCAGATGGAGGCGCCGCGCCACCACGGGTACGAATGGGATCTCGACCAGCTCTTCGGGCTGCCCGTCTCGCTCCAGGACCTCGCGACCAAGCACCGGGTGCGCACGCCGAAGGACGTCGAGGACCTCCTCTCGCGCATGCGCGCCGTGCCGAAGGCCTTCGAAGAGTGGACGACGGACCTGCGCGAGGGCCTGCGCTCGGGCCGCGTCGCGCCGCGCCGCTCCTACGAGCGCGTGCTGGGTCAGATGCGCCAGTTCCTCGCGACCCCCGCGGCCGCGACGGCCTTCCTCGAGCCGACGACGCGCATCCCCGCCGACTGGACGGCCGCCGACGTCGAGCGCGCGAAGTCGGCGCTCCTCGGCGCGGTCGAGTCGCACGTGCGACCGGCGTTCGCGGGGTTCCTGCGCTTCCTCGAGACGGAGTACGCGGGGAAGGCGCGCGCCGAGCCGGGCGTGTGGTCGATCCCGGGCGGACCGGAGGCCTACGCCTTCGCGATCCGATCCCACACGACGACGACGCTGTCGGCCGAGCGCATCCACCAGATCGGCCTCGAGGAGCTCGAGAAGAACGAGCGCGAGATGACCGAGATCGCGCGCGGCGAGGGCCACACGGGCGACCTGCGCTCCTTCCTCGACGCGGTCGGCAAGGACCCGCGGCATCGGCTCGCGACGCGCGAGGCGGTGCTCGGGCGCTAC
>CAZOLL010000421.1:0-4194 GCA_964580365.1 uncultured Phycisphaeraceae bacterium | reverse complement strand
CGGCCGCCTCAGCTCCGGCGCGATCCCGCGCGTCGAGTCCCGATGAACGGGCCCGTCTTCCCGTCCGACGCGCCCCCCCCATGCAACGCAACCGGCGCGGCGCCCGCGTTGCGGACCCCGCGCCGATCGCGCGCGTTCAATCGTTCACTTCTTCTCGAGCGCCTGCTTCACGCGCCCGACCATGTCCGGTCCGGGCTTCAGCGTCTTGTCGCCCTCGCCGCTCCAGTTGGCGGGGCACGCCTCGTCGCCGTGCTTGGCGAGGTAGACGTTCGCCTTCAGCTTGCGGAGGAGCTCCTTCGCGCTGCGGCCGACGTTGAAGAAGTTGCACTCCGAGTTGGTCAGCTTGCCCTCGGGGCTGATGATGAACGAGCCGCGCAGCGCGAGGCCCGACTTCGCGTCGTAGACGCCGAAGAGCTGCGAGATGTGCGTGTTGCGGTCGGCGCCCATCGGGTACTTCACGCCGGACAGCTCGCCCTCCTCGCGCTGCCACGCCTTGTGGACGAACCACGTGTCGGTGCTGACCGTGACGAGCTCGGCGCCGCACTTCGTGAACTCGCCGTAGAGGGCGGCGAGATCGGCGAACTCGGTCGCGCACACGAACGTGTAGTCGGCGGGGTAGAACACGAGCACCGACCACTTGCCGGCCTTCTTCTGGTCCGCGAGGCTGAACTTGCCCGGGCCGCCGGACTTCGGGTCGAACGTGTCGAGGGTGAAGTCGGGCACCATCTGGCCGACCTGGATGCCCGCACCGGAGTGAGTGCTGCCGCAATTGATCACGTGCTGAACGTCCGCCATGTCTCTTCGGCTCCTTCGTGGATGCTTGAGGTGATCGTGCGTCGTCGCTTCGACGGCGCGGAAAAGACCGGCCAGACTAGCGGTGCGCGGCGGTGTCGTCGAGTTCGAGGGCGTTCCACGCTGCTACGATCCCCGCGACCATGACCTTCTCCGCCGAACTCGAGGCCCGCGGGCTCATCCACGACAAGACTCCCGGCGTCGAGCGCTGGCTCGACAGCCCGGGCAACGTCGCCTACTGCGGCTTCGACCCGACCGCGTCGTCGCTCCACGTCGGCTCGCTCCTCCCGCTCACGATGCTGGCGCGCCTGCAGCGCGCGGGACACGCGCCGATCGCACTCATGGGCGGTGGCACGGGAATGATCGGCGACCCGTCCGGCAAGACGAAGGAACGACAACTCCTCACGCGCGAGCAGGTCGCGGCGAACGTGGACGCGATCAAGAAGCAGGCGGAGCGCGTGCTCGACTTCAGAGGCGCGCGCGCGGCGAAGATCATCGACAACGCCGACTGGCTCTTGCCCATCACCGCCGTCGAGTTCCTGCGCGACGTCGGGAAGCACTTCACCGTGAACGCGATGTGCGCGAAGGACTCGGTGAAGCGCCGCCTCGAGTCGGAGACCGGCATCTCGTTCACCGAGTTCTCCTACATGCTGCTGCAGGCGTACGACTTCCTGCGCCTGTTCGAGAACGAGCGGTGCACGATGCAGGTCGGCGGCTCGGACCAGTGGGGGAACATCACCGCGGGGCTCGACCTGATCCGCTCGAAGCACGGCGCGGATCTGCCGACGTGCGGCCTCACGTTCCCGCTCATCGCATCCGCCTCCGGAGTGAAGTTCGGCAAGACCGAGGCGGGCGCGGTGTGGCTCGACGAGAAGCAGACGTCGTGCTTCGCGTTCTTCCAGTTCTGGCTGAACACCGACGACCGCGACGTCGTGCGCTACCTGAAGTTCTTCACGTTCCTCCCGCTCGAGCAGATCGATGCGCTCGCCGCAGAGCACGAGAGGGACCCGGCGCGCCGCGTCGCACACCAGACGCTCGCCACCGAATTGACGCGTCTGATGCACGGCGAGTCCGGGCTCGCGAAGGCGCGCCGCGCGACGG
Source organism: uncultured Phycisphaeraceae bacterium (assembly GCA_964580365.1). Classification (GTDB taxonomy): domain Bacteria; phylum Planctomycetota; class B15-G4; order B15-G4; family JADJEK01; genus CAZBOK01. The sequence continues at coordinate 2,301 of CAZOLL010000421.1, read as the reverse complement.
AGGTGTTCTTCGGCGCGGAGATCACGCCGGAGATGGACGTTAGGGAGCTGGCGGAAGTGTTCGCGGAGGTGCCGTCGGGCGCGGTCGCGAAGGACGCGATCGCCGCGGGCATCGCGGTCGCGGACTTCCTCGTCGCCGGCGGGGCCGCGCCGAGCAAGAAGGAGGCGAAGCGCCTGATCGAGTCGGGCGGCGTCTCGCTGAACAACCGCCGCGTCGAGAGCGCGGAGCGCACGGTCACCGCGAGCGACGCGATCGGCGGCGCGCTCGTCGTCGTGCGCAAGGGCAAGAAGAACTACCACCTCGTCCGGGTCACCGCGTGAAGGTCGTCACGCGCACGCTCGATCACGACGCGAAGAAGGACGGCGGCGCGCCGCCGGAGACCGCGGTCGTGCTGCTCCACCTCGGCGGTCCGTCGGCCGAGGACGACATCGAGCGCTTCCACGTCGCCCTGTGGTCGGATGCGGCGGTCGCGCCGCCGGGTGGCGAGCGCGCGGCGCGCGCGGCGTTCGAGCTGCAGCGCGAGCGGTGGGTCGCGGCGTGGACGCACTTCCGCGGGCGCTCGCCCGTCTTCGACTTCCTGTCCGCGCAGGCGCGCGCGCTCGAGAACCGGCTGAACGGCGTGGCGCCGACCGCGCCGACCGTGAGCGGGAAGTTCCGCGCGTTCGTCGGCACGCGCTTCGGAAAGCCCACAATCGAAGAGGCCGTCGCCGCCGCGCGCGCGTCCGGCGCGAAGCGGATCGTCGGCGTCGCGATGTACCCGCACGCGTCGCCCGCGAGCTCGGGCCCGTGCGTCGCCGCGTTCCGCGCCGCCGCGAATGACGGCGTCGTCATCGACGATCTCGCGTCCGCCGTCGCCGCCGCAGGGTTCGACGAAGTGCTGGCGGACCACGCGCGCCGCGCGTTCGACCTGGTCGCGCCGAAGCATCGCGACAAGACCTCCCTCCTGCTCGCCGCGCGCTCGCCGCCCGAGCCGACTTCGCGGAAGGACCCCTCGCTCCGCGCTCTCGAGCGCACCGCACAGGCCGTGATGAAGGGCGTCGGCTTCGACGAGGCGCGCACCGTGGTCGCGTTCGTGGCGAGCGGCGGGCCCGCGGCGCTGCTCGAGCCAGACGTCGAGACGCTGGCCGTCGATCTCGGCAAGGACAAGCGCGAAGCCGTCGTGGTCGTGCCGGTCTCGGTCGTGACCGACGACGTCGACACGCTGTACGAGCTCGACGTTCGCGTCCAGGGTGTGCTCGCGGAGCACGGCGTGAAGCAGGTGCGCCGCGCGTCGACGATCGGAACCGATCCGCGGTTCATCGACGCGCTCGCGCGCCGCGTGGCGTCGGTGCGATGAAGGCGGCGCCGGCCGTCGCGATCCTCGCACTTGCGGGAATCGTGGCCGTCGGGCGGTGGCTCGCGACGGGCGGCGACGACGCAGCGCACGACGCGCCGGCCGGCGGTTCGGGGCGCGAGGCGGACCGCTCTGCAGGTGCGGACGCGCCGTCGTTCGATGCGGCGTCGAGCGCGGCCGGGGGCGACCGCGGCGCCGTCGTGCGCAGCGAGCAGCCGTCCTCGTCGACGTCGCTCGATCTCCACGGCGCGCGGCCGGTCGTCGGGGTGTTGCGGTTCGCGAACGGGACGCCAGCGGTCCATGCGTGGATCGCCGCGGCTCCGGACGACGGCGGCCCGACCAAGGACCGCGAGCTGTACGCCGAGAGCGAAGCCGAGGGCCGCTACTCGATCGCGCTGCCACCCGGCCGCTTCACGCTCGCGGCGCGCCACGACCGCACGGGCGCGGCGCGGGCGACCGTCGTCGTCGAGCGCGGCGACGGCGAAGTCGCGGGTCCGGCGCTCGTGCTCGACGAAGGCGGCATCGTGCTCGGCCGTGTGTTCGAGAACGACGGCACGCCGCTTCCGGACGTGCAGGTGCACGCCTCCGCCGAGTCCGGCGCGGTGCGGTTCACGACCGATCACGGCACGCCGATCCACGTCGGCTGCGACGACGCGCTCACCGACGCGAGCGGCTCGTTCCGACTGCGCGGCCTCGACCGCGACGTGCGTCACGTCGTGACGATCGAGCTGCCTCCGGGAAGGGACCTGCGCGCGGAGCCGCCGCGGTTCGAGGACGTGCTCCCCGGCGGGGCGCCGCTCGTGTTCACCGTCACGGCGCGCCGCGCGATCGAAGGCGTCGTGATCGCGGCCGACACGCGCGCCCCGATCGCATCGTTCCGCATCGACGGACGCCACTACAGCGACGCGCGCGGGCACTTCGAGGTCGCGATCGAGCGCGGCGTTGCGCCGACCTTCGAGGCGCTCGGC
>CAZOLL010000420.1:0-4204 GCA_964580365.1 uncultured Phycisphaeraceae bacterium | reverse complement strand
TTGAAGGACGTCGACTTCAAGGCGCTCGGCTTCCAGAACGCGACCGCCGAGTTCGCCGACCCGCGGCTCGAAGCCGACGTGTCGACCGACGACTGGCCCTTCCTCTACATGCAGCACCGCGTGTATCCGATCTCCTACCTCGCGATGCTGATCGTCGTGCCGCTCGCATCGTGGCTCCTGATCCGCGCGACGCGGCGTCCGGGCGACGATCGCCGCGACCGTCGCGAGCGCGCGCGCTTCGGCAACGCGGCGTTCCTGCTCCTCGGCGCCGGCTTCATGCTGATCGAGACCAAGGGGATCACCGAGCTCGGGCTCACGTTCGGCAACACGTGGCAGGTGATCGGCGTCGTCATCCTCGGCGTGCTCGGGATGGCGTTCCTCGCGAACCTGTTCGTGACGTGGAAGAAGCCGAAGAACGTCTTCGTGCCGTACGTCTTCCTGGTCGCGAGCCTCGCGCTCGGCCTGTTCGTCGCGATGCGCGGCGGCTTCGAGTCGACGTTCGCCGGGCGCCTGGGCACGGTGCTCGTGCTGACCGCACCGCTCTTCTTCTCGGGCCTCGTGTTCTCGACCTTGCTCGAGCGCGCGCCCGACGTGAACGGCGCGCTCGCGAGCAACCTGTTCGGCGCCGTGCTCGGCGGGTTGCTCGAGTACAACGCGATGTACTTCGGGTACCGGTTCCTCTACGGGCTCGGGATCGCGGTGTATCTCGCGGCGCTCGTGTGGACGCTCGCATCGAGGAAACAAGCCGCCGCCGCCCCCGCGGGGTGAACGCGCGGAGCCGCGATCTTTGTCGGTGAACCGGCGGTGCGGCCCGCCCGCGCCTTACTTCTGCGCGGCTTCGCGGCGCTTCTCGGCCTCGTCGTAGACGCGCTTCGACGTCTCCATCGGCACCGGGGCATAACCCTTCGGCTCCATGGAGTAGGTGCCGCGGCCCTGCGTCAGCGAGCGCAGGCGCGAGCTGTACGCGAACATCTCCGCGATCGGCACCTCGCCGTGCACCACGCGCAGGTTGCCGCGCGAGTCCACGTCGAAGACCTTCGCACGGCGGCTGTTCATGTCGCCGATGACGTCACCGAGGTGCTCTTCCGGCGTCTGCACCTCGATCTTCATGACCGGCTCGAGGAGCTGCGTGTTCTCGGGGACGAACGCGAGGCGGAACGCGAGCTCGCCCGCAACCTGGAACGCCATGTCGGACGAGTCGACGTCGTGGTACTTGCCGTCGAAGAGGTCCGCGTCGAACGCGACGTAGGGGAACTTATATCGCCCGCCGAGCGCGGCCGAGCGCTTGATGCCCTTGCCGACCGACGGCCAGAACTCGCGCGGCACCGCGCCGCCCTTGATCGAGCTCTCGTAGCTGACGTCGCTCTTCTCGAGGTTCGGCGTGAAGCGCACCCACGCGACGGCGAACTGGCCGTGACCGCCGGACTGCTTGACGTGACGCGCCTCGACCTCGATCTCGCGGTTCAGCGTCTGGCGGTAGGCGACGCGTGGCGGGCCGACGTTCGCGGCGACGCCGAAGTCGCGGACGATGCGGTTCTTCAAGATCTCGAGGTGCAGCTCGCCCATCCCCGCGATGACCGTCTCGTTGGTCTCGGGGTCGGTGTGGTACTCGAACGTCGGGTCTTCCTTCGCGAGCTTCGCGAGCGTCTCGCCGAGCTTGTCGCGGTCGGCGCGCGACGCGGGCTCGATCGACATCGAGATGACCGGGTCGGGGAAGTCCATCGACTCGAGCGAGATCGGGCGGTTCTCGTCGCAGAGCGTGTCGCCCGTCCACGTGTCCTTCAGGCCGACGACCGCGCAGATGTCGCCGGCGCGGATCGTCTCGATCGCCTCGCGCGAACCGGCGTGCATGCGGTAGAGGCGGCCGATGCGCTCGCCCTTCCGCTTGGTCGAGTTGTAGACCATCGTGCCCGCTTCGAGCGTGCCGGTGTAGACGCGGAGAAACGTGAGGTCGCCGGTCTTCTCGGAGATCGTCTTGAACGCGAGCGCGGTGAACGGACCCGACGGATCGGCCGCGCGCGTCTCCTCGACGGGGGTCGCCTTCTCGTGGTTCGTGCCCTTCACCGCCGGAAGGTCGGTGGGGCCGGGCAGGAACTCGACGATCGCGTCCAGCAGCTGCTGGACGCCCTTGTTCTTCAGCGCGGCGCCGCAGTAGACGGGGAAGATCTTCGTCGCGATGGTGCCCTTGCGGATCGCGGCCTTCACTTCGGCGAGCGGCGGGTCGGCGCCTTCGATCACCTTCTCGAGCAGCGCGTCGTCGAATTCGGCGGCCATGTCGAGCAGCTCGCGCCGCGCAGTCTCCGCTGCGTCTTTGTACTCGGCGGGGATCGGACCCGTGGTGAACTCTGTGCCTTCCGGCTCCTCGGGGAAGAAGATCGCCTGGCGCTCGAGCAGGTCGATGACGCCCTTGAACTCCTTCGCGCAACCCATCGGCAACTGCATCACGAGCGGTCGCGCGCCGAGGCGCTCGCGGATCGACGCGATCGACTCTTTGAAGTCGGCGCCGACGCGGTCCATCTTGTTGATGAAGCAGAGGCGCGGCACTTCGTGGTTCGCGGCCTGGCGCCAGACGGTTTCGGACTGCGCCTCGACGCCGGACACGGCGTCGAACACCGCGACCGCGCCGTCGAGCACGCGCAGCGAGCGCTCGACCTCGGCCGTGAAGTCGACGTGGCCCGGAGTGTCGATCAGGTTGAGCGTGTGGCCCTGCCACTGGCAAGTCGTCGCGGCCGACGTGATCGTGATGCCGCGCTCGCGCTCCTCTTCGAGGTAGTCCATCGTCGCTTCGCCGTCGTGGACCTCGCCGATCTTGTGCGCCTTTCCCGTGAAGAAAAGGATGCGCTCGGAGATCGTCGTCTTCCCGGCGTCGATGTGCGCCATGATCCCGAAGTTGCGGAGCGTCTGCAGGTACTGGGAGGACTTGGGCAGCGGGTTCGTCGGGTTGGACATGGGCGGACTCGCGAGCGCAAACTGCGCGGACGTGGAAAACCGGGCAGATTACGGCAGGGAGGCCTCGTTCTCAAGCGTCCGTCGGCGGCCCAGCGGGCTCGAGCTTCCGAGCGCTTCGGCCGCACTCCGGGTCTCTGTTCTCGGGTCCCCGTTCACGAGTTCCCCGGTACCGGCGATCGGGCCCCGGTTGCCGGGCAACCGGTGAACCGGTCGACCGGCAACCGGGGCCCGATCGCCGATGCTCGGTGACCCGGGACCCGGGTGGCAGAGACCGGAGACCCGACCCTGAATCACACCGCCGCGCGCCCGTGGCCTCGGGATTCGGGCCCGCGGTTCAATCACTTCCTCAGCGTGCGCGACTCCCCCGAGTTCGCCCGTGCCAGGTCCGCGAGGAACTCGTCCGTCGCGCCGCCGGCCGAAACCGTGTGCAGCGCGATGCGCAGCCTGCGGTTCTGCCGCGTGACCTCGTGGAGGATCTGCTCCGGGTCGAGCACGGGTCCGCGCGACGGGACGCCGTCGGTGAGCAGGACGATCGTGTCGACGGATTGATCGCGCACGGGGTCGCGGCCCGCCGGGTCGGCGAGGCGCAGCGCGCCGTCGAGGGCGGCCGAGAGGTTCGTGCCGCCGTCGGGCTTCAGCGTCGCGAGGAACTTCTTCGCCTGCTCGAGAATGCCCGGGTCGATCGCGACGGGCTCGCTCGCGAAGGCGCGGGCGGTCTCCGCGAACACCACGACGTTGAAGCGCGTGCCCGGCGGCAGGGACGCGAGGCAGCGTTCGAGCTCGCGGCGCGCGAGGAACAGGCGCTCGGGGTCGCGCGCGTCGCGGCCGCTCGGGCGGCGCATCGAGCCGGAGGCATCGAGGAGGAACAGCACGACGTCGCCTTCGATCGGCACGTCGAAGAAGCGCGGCCCCTGGTCGGGGCTCGGGACGCCCGGAGCGGCGGGCGGCGCGAACGTCGCGCCGACCTTGTCCCACCATTGCGTCCAGTCCTCGGGACGCCAGCCCGGGAAGTCCTCGCCGGTGAGGATCGAGAGCGTGCGCTTCAGCGACGCGCGGACGCGGCGGCTCGCGCCCTTCGACTTCGGCGATTCTCTGACCAACGCGTCGACGAGCGCGGGGATGCTCGCGGTGATCGCCGGGCCGCGCTCGCCGGCGAGCTGGTCGGCGGCCGTGACGCGGACGCTCCAGTGCGGATCGGACAGCCCGTGTTCCGCGGCCGCGCGCGCGGCGGCGAGGACCTCGGGGGCCGCGGGAT
>CAZOLL010000419.1:0-4207 GCA_964580365.1 uncultured Phycisphaeraceae bacterium | reverse complement strand
CACACGAGATATCCGTGCTGCGCGAGCATCTGGTGCCAGAGCAGGTCGCGCCCACCGAAGCGGTCGAGCACCTGGGGCGCGTGCGGGCCGCCGTAGAGGTGCGTCATCACCGGGTACTTCTTCGAAGGGTCGAACCCGGGCGGCTTGATGAGCATCGCCTCCATCTCGAAGCCGTCGCGCGTCTTCACCTTCACGAACTCGGGCGGGTTCAGTCGGAACGGCGCGAGCGGCTCGAGGGTGCCGCGGCCGAGCTCGCGCACGCGCGTGCCGTCCGCCTTCGCGATCGCGCCCCAGCCCGGATCGTTCAGTGACGAGAAGTCGTCGAAGTAGCGCGAGAAGTCCTTCGACAGCGAAACGCCGTGAGTGCCCGGCTCCGCCGTCACCTTCACCGGCTCGCCGCCCGACAGCGCGACGCGGAAGAGCTGCGCGCCCTTCACGTCCTCGCGGTCGCCCGTGAACCACACGTTTCCCGCATCGTCGATGCCGTGCACCGAGTCCGCTTCCCAGGTCCCCGAGGTGAGCACGCGGACCAGCGTCCCGTCCTTCTTGTAGAGGTAGAGGTGCTGGTACCCGTCGCGCTCCGACACCCAGACGAACTGCTCGCCGTCGTCGGTCCAGTACGGCGCGTCCTGCGGCGACACCCACGGGCCGGACGTGTCACGGAACAGCACCTTGCTCGAGCCCGTCTGCGCGTCGCACGCGACCAGGTCGAGCCAGCTCTGCACGCGATCCTGCACCTGCAGCAGCACCTGCCGCGATTTCGGCGACCACGCGACGCGCGTGACGAGGATCTCCTCGTTGCCGTAGCGCGAGAGGTCGACCCACTTCGGCTTGCCGCCCGCGACGTCGACGATGCCCACCCGCACCTTCGGGTTCGGCTGCCCCGCGCGCGGATAGCGCCAGTGCTCCACCTTCTCCGGCGACGCGTTGCGATGGTCGACGATGTCGATCGTCGGCACCTCGGTTTCGTCGAGCGCGAGGAACGCGAGCGAGCGCGAGTCCGGCGACCACCAGAACGCGCCCCACGTGCCGCGGCCGTACACCTCTTCTTGGTACACCCAGTCGAGGCGACCCATGAGGTTGTTCTCGTTGCCGCCGCTCGTGAGCGCGCGCGTCATGCTGCCGTCGACCGACGCGACGTGCAGGTTGAAGTCCTTCACGAAGGCGACGAGCTTCCCGTTCGGCGCAAACGCTTCGCCCACCTCTTCGTCGGGATCCGACGTGAGGCGCGCCGCCTTGTCCGAGCCGAGCTTCCACGCAATGAGGTCGGAGTGCTCGTTGAAGAGGATCGCGTTCATCGACGGCGAGAAGTCGAAGCCGCCGCGCCCGCTCCACGCCTTCGCTTCCTCCGCGGTCACCGTCGCCAGCTCGGCGAGCGCCTTCTCCATCTGCGCCGGGTCGAACAGCGACTTGCGCTCGTTCGTGTCGGCATCGACGACGACGAGTCGCTTGTCGCCATCCTTCTGCGCGGGATCGAGGACGTCGAACGCGAGGTAATGCGACCCGTCGATCCACTTCCCCGGCCGCACGAACTGCGGCCGCAGCTTGCCGCCGAGCTCGAACGCGTCGTCGAGCGTGAGTTGTTTCGGTGCGTCCTGCGCCACCAGGCACGGGAGGTTCGGTGCGAGGAGCGAGAGCGCGATCACGACGGGCGCGAAGCGGTTCATCGAGGGGATCCGAAGCGGGCTGTCGGAAGAGCGCGGGATCCTAAGCAGGCGCGCCGGGCGCCGCGCCGGCCGCTGTGTCCTTCGGTCCCTCGGGCGGTGCGATTCGCGCGCGGCAGGCGAGCACGAACGCGATCGCCACGCCGCCGACGGCGGCGCGGATCTTGTCCCCCGTACCGATCGCGTCGCCGTCCATGCGTCGTCCCTCCCGCGTCGCCGCGCCGATATCCTGTCGACTCGCCTGCCCCGAATCGCGCTCGAAACCGCCGGAGGTCGCCGTGCTCGTGTTCTCGTCTCTCGCGCTCGTGCTCATGCTCGCCGCGCCGCTCGCACAGGATCCGCCCGCGCCGAAGTCTCCCGAGAAGTCGCTCACCGGCGCGGTCTCGGAGGAAGAGTTCAAGGCGATGCACGACCTGAAGGCCGAGAAGCCGCCGAAGCCGGAGGGCGTCGACGTCACGCTCGAGTCCAGCGCGAAGGCGTACCTCGCGTTGCCGAAGGACGCGAAGACTCCGCTGCCCGCGGTGATCGTGATCCACGAATGGTGGGGACTGAACGACCACATCAAGCACTGGAGCGATCGACTCGCCGCGTCCGGCTACGCCGCGCTCGCCGTCGACCTCTACGACGGCAAGGTCGCGACCACGCGCGACGAGGCGATGGCCGCGATGCGTGGCGTCGACGACGCGAAGTCGATCGAGCACTTGAAGTCCGCGGACGCGTTCCTGAAGCACGACGACCGCGTGAAGGCCGTGCGCATCGGCTCGATCGGCTGGTGCTTCGGCGGCGGCAAGTCGCTCGCGACCGCGCTCGCGATCGAAGACCTGAACGCGTGCGTGATGTATTACGGCCAGCCGGTGACCGACCCCGCGAAGCTGAAGGCGATCCACGCGCCGCTCTGCGGCGTCTTCGGCAACGAGGACAAAGGGATCCCGCCCAAGACCGTCGACGCGTTCGAGCAGGCGCTGACCGACGCCAAGGTCGCGCACGAGATCCACCGCTACGACGCGCCGCACGCGTTCGCGAACCCATCGAGCCCCGCGTATCACGAGAAGGAAGCCGGCGAGGCCTGGGCCGAGGTCTCGAAGTTCCTCGAGAAGAACCTGAAGAAGGGCTGAGCGCGAACCCGCGCGCGCGCCGCGGTCGCCGCTCTACTTCGCGCCGTCGCCGTATCGCTCCTCGACCGCGACCTCGAGCTTCGCGCGCTCCGTGGCGACGAACGCCGCGAGGTCGGCCGGCGAGGGAAACGCGTACTCCTCGCCGATCACCTCCATCACGCGCGAGAGCGCGAGGAGATCGTCGACGGTCGCGTCGGCGCGTGCGGCCGTGAGGTGAAGCAGACCGATCTGCAGGCTCGCCAGTTCGCCGCCGTCCTTCGCGGTGGTCCACGACGTGATGTCCACCTCGTCGAAGTAGGCCGTCTCGTGCTTCGGCTTCCTGCCGGCAAAGAGGGAGCGCGCGGCGAGCAGCGCGCGGCGCGCGTCCTTGCGGAGCTCGAGCCAGTGTTCGCTCGCGAAGCGGCGCGCCGCTTCGTCGTCGTCCACGAGGGCGACGACGTTTTGGACGGGAAGCGCCACGCAAGCGCCTCCAGCACGGTGCGGTGGCGCTTCTCGGCGAGGAGCGCGGCGAGCTCCGCCTCTTCGATCGGGAACTCGGCGCTTGCGGGTCGCCACGGCCTGCGCGCCGAGGTCGAACGGCCGGCTGATCCCCGCGACGTTGCCGTCCTTGCCGATCACGAACGCGGTCGGGAATGCGTGGATCCCGTACGCGCCGACGACGCGCTCCTGCGGATCGGACCCGACGGTGAACGTGTACCCGTTCTTCGCGAGGAACGGCTCGAGGACGCTGGCCGGCTCGTTCGTGATCGCGAGCACCTTGAGGCCGCGCGACGAGTAGCGCTCGTGGATGCGCTGCACCTCCGGCATCGACGCGACGCACGGCGGACACCACGTGCCCCAGAACTCGATGAAGATCACCTTCCCGGCGAGCGACTCCGCGCTCGGGTTCGCTTCGCCTTTCGCGAGGCAAAGCCACGTGCCGTGCTTGCCCGGGTCGACGAATTGGTCGAGCACCGAATCGGGCCGACGCTTCTTCGCCGTGATCAGCTCGCACGACGGCGCGGGCTTCCCGACCTCGAGCGACTGCGCGAACGCGGGCGCCGCGAGCGCGAGTCCGAACGACGCGATGAGCCAATGACGACGGATCATGCGCGAACCTCCAGAGTCGAGTGCCGGCCCTACTTCCCCCACCGCGCGTCCCACGCGGCGCCCTGCCCCTTCAGACAACGGTCGAACCACTCGAGCAACATCGTCCGATGCAGCACCCGGTTCGTCCACGTCCCGCGCAGGCCGTGGTCCTCGCCGGGGAAGCGCACGAGCTCGACCTCGCGGCCGAGCAGCTTGAGCGCGGTGAACATCTGCTCGGACTCGCCGACGGGCACGTTCGTGTCCGCTTCACCGTGCAGGAGGAGCAGCGGGGTCTTCACGTGATCGGCCTGGTACAGCGGCGAATGCTGGTGCAGGCCTCGTGCTTCGACCAGCAGCGCC
>CAZOLL010000418.1:0-4213 GCA_964580365.1 uncultured Phycisphaeraceae bacterium | reverse complement strand
CCGCCTCGCGCGCGGACCATTGGCGGCATACGTCGCGCCGCACTCCGTGCTCGTGTTCGATCACCTCACGCGCCGCGTCGCGCTGCTGCACTCCGGCCCAGACGCGGAGCGCGCGCGGTTGCGCGCCGAGGTGGTGCGCGTGCTCGCGGGCCCGCTGCCCGCGCCGTCGCGACCGCCGCGGCGCGCCGCGTTCGCGCCCAGCCTCGACCGCGCCGCGTTCGTCGAGGCAGTGCATCGGGCGCGCGGCCTCATCGCCGAGGGCGACCTGTTCCAGCTCGTGCTCTCGATCCGCTTCGCGGGCGCGACGGACGTCGACCCGTTCGAGGTGTACCGCGCGCTGCGGCTCCTGAACCCGTCGCCGTACCTCTACTTCCTTTCGTTCGGCGGCCGCGCGATCGTCGGCTCGTCGCCGGAGGCGCTCGCCACGCTGTCGGGGCGCCTCGCCTCGTTGCGCCCGATCGCCGGCACGCGGCGGCGCGGCCGCGACGAAGCGGAGGACGAGACGCTCGAACGCGAGCTGCTCGCCGATCCCAAGGAAGCCGCCGAGCACGTCATGCTCGTCGACCTCGCACGCAACGACCTCGGCCGCGTCGCCGCCCCGAGCTCGATCGGCGTGAAGCCGTTCCGCAGCGTCGAGCGCTACAGCCACGTGATGCACCTCGTGAGCGGCGTGAACGGCGTGCTCGCGCCGGGGCACGACGCGTTCGACCTGTTCGCCGCCGCGTTCCCCGCCGGCACCGTGGTCGGCGCGCCGAAGGTGCGCGCGATGGAGATCATCGACGAGATCGAGCCGGTTGCACGCGGCGCATACGCCGGAACGGTCGGGTACTTCGGCCACGGCGGCGTCGCCGACCAGGCCATCGCGATCCGCACGCTCGTGTTCGAGAAGGGCGAGTGCACGTTCCAGGCCGGCGCGGGGATCGTCGCCGACAGCGTGCCGGAGTCGGAGCTCGAGGAGGTGCTGCAGAAGAGCGCCGCGCTCGAGGCCGCCGTGCGCCTGGCGGAGGACGGGCTGTGAGCGCGCGCGTCCTCGTCGTCGACAACTACGACTCGTTCACGTTCAACCTCGTGCAGGCGTTGCGCGGCTTCGGCGCCGAGGTGCTCGTGCGGCGCAACGACACGATCTCGATCGACGGCGCGCGCGCTCGAGCCGACGCACGTGGTGATCTCGCCCGGTCCGGGGCGCCCCGAGGACGCGGGCATCTCGCTCGCGCTGATCGAGTCGATGATCCAAAACGTGCCGCTGCTCGGCGTCTGCCTCGGGCACCAGGCGCTCGCGCACGCGCTCGGCGGCCGCGTCGAGCGAGCCGCGCGCCTCGTCCACGGCAAGTCGTCGCCGATCTACCACGACGGCCGCACCGTGTACCAAGGACTGCCGAACCCGTTCGACGCCGGCCGATACCACTCGCTCGCGGTGAAGGAAGAAGGGTTGCCGAGCGCGCTGCGCGTCACGGCCTATACCTCGGACGGCGAGATCATGGGGATCCGCCACGCGGAGCTGCCGGCGGAAGGCGTACAGTTCCACCCGGAGAGCGTGCTGACTCCGACGGGCGAGCGGCTCCTTCGCAACTTCCTCGACCTGCGGCCGGCGCCCGGCGGCGGGAGGTCGCGATGAAAGAAGTCCTCGACCGCCTGCTCCACGGCCCGTCGCTCGGCGAGGCGGAAGCCGGCGCGCTCCTGATCGAGCTCACCAACGGCGACATCGACCCCGCGCTCGCGGGTGCGCTGCTCGCAGCGCTGCGGGCGCGCGGCGAGACCGCCGACCTGTTGCGCGGGATGGCGCTCGCGATGCGCACGCGGATGCGGCGGCCGCGATTCGCGCGGCGACCGCCGCTCGTCGACACCTGCGGCACCGGCGGCGACGGCACCTCCAGCGTGAACCTGTCGACCGGCGTCGCGCTGCTCGCGGCCGCGTGCGGCGTGCCGGTCGCGAAGCACGGCAACCGCTCGGTGTCGAGCCGCTGCGGCAGCGCGGACGTGATCCAGGCGCTCGGCCTCCCGTTACCGCTCGACGAGGAGCGCGCGGGCGTTGCGCTCGAGCACCTCGGATTCACGTTCCTGTTCGCGCCGCACTACCACCCGGCGCTCGCACGACTCTCGGCGGTGCGCCGCGCGCTCGGCGTGCGCACCGTGTTCAACCTGCTCGGACCGCTGGTGAACCCCGCGGAGCCGGAGTTCCAGTCGATCGGAGCGTTCGATCGCGCGGCCGCGCGGCGGATCGCCGGCGCGCTCGCGGGCATGCCGATCACGCGTGCGTTCGTGGTGCACGGCAACCAGGGCTTCGATGAGGCGACGCCCGTCGGTCCGTTCGAGGTCATCGAAGTCACGCGCGGCCGGGTCGTCCCGCGGCGCCGCGACCCGGCGGAGTTCGGGCTCTCGCGCTGCACGCCCGAGGACCTGCGCGGCGGCGACGCGGCGGAGAATGCGACGCGTCTGCGCGCGGCGCTCTCCGGCGAACGCGGGCCGGTGCGCGACGCGCTCGTGCTCGGCGCCGCACTCGTGCTCGAGTTGGTCGGCCGCGCGGGCGACCCGGGGACGGCGGCGCGCGAGGCCGCGGCGGCGATCGACGACGGTCGCGCTGCATCGCTCCTCGTCCGGCTCGCAGAGTTCGGCACATTGGCGGGAGACGCGCGATGAGCGCGTTCCTCGACCGCATGCGGCGCGCGAGCGAGGCGCGTGTTTCGGAAGCACGATCGCGCGAGCCGTTGTCCGCATCGCGCGCGCGCGTCCGCTCGATGCCGCCGGCGCCGCGGCTCGCGCCTCATCCGACCGGGTTCGACGTGATTGCGGAGGTGAAGCTGTCGGCGCCGTCCGCCGGCGTGCTCGCGCGCCCCGCGGATGCCGCGACGTTCGCGGCCGATCGCGCGAAGACGTTCGCCCGTGCGGGCGCCGCCGTGATCAGCGTGTTGACCGAGCCGTCCGAATTCGGCGGCGACCTCTCGCACCTCGCCGCCGCGGCCGCCGCGAGCTGCGATTTCGGCGTGCCGGTGCTGCGCAAGGACTTCATCGTCGATCCGCTGCAGGTGTTCGAGGCACGAGCCCACGGCGCGGGCGGGATCTTGTTGATCGCGCGGCTTGCCGACGCCGCGCGCCTCCGCGAGCTGCATGACGCGGCGCGCGAGGCCGGGCTGTTCGCCCTGCTCGAGGCCTTCGACGAGCAGGACGTGGACGTCGCGCGCGCGCTCGCCGCCTCGACGCGCGACCCGTCGCTCCTGGTCGGTGTGAACGTCCGCGACCTCGCGACGCTCGGAGTCGATCGCGATCGCTTGTGCCGCCTTGCGCCGCTCCTCCCGCGCGACACGCCGGCGGTCGCCGAGAGCGGGATCGAGTCGCCGTCGGACTGCGCGCGCGCGGCGGCGCTCGGGTACCGGTTCGCGTTGATCGGAACGGCGTTGATGCGGGCCGAAGACCCCGCGCACGCCGTCATGGAATTCACGAGCGCGGGTCGCGCCGCGCGGGAGGCCTCGTGCGCATCTTCGTGAAGGTCTGCGGGCTCACGGACGAAGCGGCGGTGGATGCCGCGGTCGCGAGCGACGCCGACGCCGTCGGGTTCGTGCTCGAGCCGTCGCCGCGCCAGGTCTCGTTCGAGCGGGCCGTCGAGTTGGCCGCCCGTGTACCCGAGCGCGTGACGCGCGTGCTCGTGTTCCGCGAAATCGATCGCGTGCTGCTCGACGCGTGCCTTTCGCGCGAGCGATTCGACTGGGTGCAGGCGGACGCCGGCTCGGCGATTCCGCGCGGGCGCGGCGTGCGCTTTGTGCCGTCCATTGCCGACGCGCCGGACGTGGTCGAGCGCGTGCTCCGCGCGCCCCGCGTGTTCGTGTTCGACGGGGCGGACGGTCCGGGGCGGGGAAGGAGGGTCGATCCCGGGCGCGCCGAGATCCTCGCGCGGCGCGGCGCGATGCTGCTCGCGGGGGGCCTCGACCCGACGAACGTCACGGACGCGATCTCGCGCGTGCGCCCGTTCGGCGTCGACGTCAGCTCGGGCGTCGAGTCGCGACCCGGAGTGAAGGACCCGCGCCGCATCGCGGAGTTCGTCGCCGCGGTCCGCGCGTGCGAGCGTTCGCTCGGCGTGGGTGCGAGCGTCTCGCGGCGGGAGGTCGCGCCGTGAACATCGATCCGAGTCGTGAGCTCGAGCGGCTGATCGCGGGCGAATCCCCTGACGCGCGCGGGCGCTTCGGCCCGTTCGGGGGCCGCTTCGTTCCGGAAACGCTGG
>CAZOLL010000417.1:0-4218 GCA_964580365.1 uncultured Phycisphaeraceae bacterium | reverse complement strand
CTGATCGCCGACATCTCGGCGGGCGGACAGTTCGCGATCGCGGGAGACTTCCCCGCCGGCCGCGACTACTGTTTCACGAGCGACGCGAAGTGGCTGATCTTCTCGCAGGGATCGCTGCAGACCGGTTTCGCCGCGGACCGCATGGACGTGTTCGCGGTCGACCTCGTGACCAAGCACGCCGTGAACCTCACGCGCACGATGCTGACCGCGACCTATGACGGTCCGTGGGACCCGATCGTTTCGACCACGCCGCCGATCGACCAGCGCGCGTCCATCGACTGCGGCGGGCAGTTCGTCTCCAACGACGGCGACACGCTGTTCTACTTCCGCGATGCGCGCTTCGCCGGCGTGCTTCCCCTGTTCGACCGCTTCGATCTCATCGCGTTCGACCTGACGTCGGTGCCGGGCAACGCGCCCGAGTTCCTCATCACGAACATCTTCGGCAACGAGTTCGCGCCCGGGCCTGGCCAGGCGCCTCCCACGGGCGGCGCGCCGTTCGTCACGGCGAACGGGTTCGGCTCGCTCTCGGAGAACTCGGCCGACTACACGCAGATCCGCCGCATCGGCGGCACAGGTCCTCTCAAGGACTACTACTACATGGTCGCGCGTCTCGCGAACCTCGTTGCCGGCGACCCGCGCACCGACACCGACCAATTGTTCCTCTTCGACGGCGCGAACCCGAGCCCGGCGATTCAGCTGACGAACTACGGCACCAACTCGTCGCCCATCGCGGTGGCGTTCAGCTCTCGCATCCGCAACATCATCCCGAGTCAGACGCAGAACCGCGTCGCGTTCATCCTCGACCACGGCGGCGGCGCCACGACGACGGCGGGCGTCTCACAGGATCTCCTCGTGCTCGACCTCGACAACTTCGGCGCACAGGTCCGCGTGCCCAGCTCGGCGAGCCCGTTCAGCCGCTACATCTGCGCCGGCTCGACGCACTGGGTGCCGACTTCGCCCGAAGGCCTCGTGTTCGCGGCCGGCACGATCCCGCGCGCCGCGGGCGGCATCGTCGACGGTCAGTCGGACAGTGGCCTCGACCTCGCGAACCCGATCGACTCGACGGCCTTCTTCTATCGGTTCGCCACGCCGATCAGCCCGGAGACGGTCACGCCGATCGCCGCGGCTCCGAGCGGCTCGAACCGTCGGCTCGTCCACGTGTTCGCGGTCAAGACGCCGTGACGACGCGCGGCGCTGACTCGCCGCGCCTGCGCCGCCCCCGCAAGAACGCCGTTCAAGCCCCGACGAAGCGCGCGTAGAGCGCGCGCGCCGCGCCGACGTCGTCGGTGCCGCGCACGATCGCGCGACCGTCCTGGAAGAGCACGACGTCCCGACCCTCGGCGCGGAAGCGGACGAGGTAGCCGTTGTCGACGACCTCGACGCTGCGCGCGAGCCGCTCGCGGACCGCAGCGAAGTCGAACGGTGTGCCTCGTGGCGGCGCCACCTGCACCGCGTTGCGTCCGCACAAGGCCGCGCTGCCGCCGCCGGCCGCGCCCTCGAGGAACGGAAACTGCCGCTTCGCGCAGCACGGACAGTCCCCGCGCGGCGCGTCGATCGACATCGCGCGCATCTCGTTCTCCCACAGCTCGCACTGCAGGAGTCCGCGGCGGACGGCGTCTTCGCGCCCGGCCAGCAGCTTCAACGCTTCGAGCGCCGCGAGCGAGCCGACGATGGAAGTGGTGGGGCCGAGCACGCCCGCGGTGTCGCACGTGTCGGTCGAGCCGCGCGGCGGTGGCTCCTCGAACACACAGCGCAAGCACGGCGTCTTCGCCGGCACGACGGGCATGAACAGACCAGTGGTCCCGACCGCGGCCGCGTAGATCCACGGCACGCCATGCGACACCGCGAAGTCGTTCAGCAGGTAGCGCACCTCGAAGTTGTCGGAGCCGTCGACGATCACGTCGACGCCCGACAGCAAGCGCTCCGCGTTGCCCGCGACCAAATCCTCGCAGAACGCGTCGATGCGGATGTCGCGGTTGGCGGCGCCGAGATGGCGCGCGGCCGCGGCCGCTTTCGGCATCACGTTCTTCGCATCGTCTTCGTCGAAGAGGATCTGCCGCTGCAAGTTGGTTCGCTCGACGAAGTCGCGGTCGATCAGCACGAGGCGTCCGACGCCCGCGCGGGCGAGCAGGGCGGCTTCCTGGCAGCCGAGAGCTCCGACGCCCACGACGGCCGCGCAGCCCTCTTGGATGCGCCGCTGCCGTTCCGCACCAATCTCGCGGAAGATGGACTGACGCACGTATCGATCGCTCGGCGCGCCCGGGACCTCGCTCATCGCGCCGAATGTAGAGGACGGAGATGCAAAGGCCGACCCCGCGGCTGAACCGGGGGTCTTCGGGACTTCTTGAGGATGGTTTGAGGAGAGACCGAGGGGTCGGCGAGTTGGCGAGACGGCCGGGGAAACCCTGTTCAGGGAACTGGGAGGAGAGAGTGGGTTTTACGCCTTCGGCGTGGCAACCCCGGCGCGACTCTCCAGAACCCGAGGTGAGGTATGAATTCACGCGGTCGAGTTCGAGGGACATGTACGCGGGGTCCCCGGGTGAGTAACCGAGCCGGCGGCTCACTTTTTCTCGCGCGTCGCGCGCGCGCGGGCGGCGGCCCGCGTCTTCGTCCGCGCGCGCCGCGTTGCTAAACTCGCCGCTTTTCCATTCGTGGTTCGGGCGCGGTTTGGGCGCGGACTGGGTCGATCCCGATGAAGAACTCGTTCGGCGCGCGCGCCACGCTCTCGACGGCGCGCGGTTCCCTCGACATCGCGAAGGTCCCCGCGCTCGCCTCGCGCGGGTTCGACGTCGCGCGGCTCCCGTTCTCGATCAAGATCCTCCTCGAGAACCTCCTGCGCCGCGAAGACGGCGTCATCGTCACCGAGAACGACATCGCCGCCGTCGCGAAGTGGGATCCCGCGCGCGAGCCGGATCAAGAAGTCCAGTTCATGCCGGCGCGCGTCCTCCTGCAGGATTTCACCGGCGTCCCCGCGGTGGTCGACTTCGCGGCGATGCGGGACGCGGTCGCCAAGCTTGGCGGCGATCCGAAGCAGATCAACCCGCTGCTCCCGGCCGAGCTCGTGATCGACCACTCGGTGCAGGTCGATTCGTTCGGCAGCGCGCGCGCCGAGCAGGAGAACACCGAGCGCGAGTTCGCACGCAACGGCGAGCGCTACGCGTTCCTGCGTTGGGGCCAGAAGGCGTTCGCGAACTTCCGCGTCGTGCCGCCGGCCACGGGCATCGTCCACCAGGTCAACCTCGAGTTCCTCGCGCGCGTCGTGATGACGGGCAAGGGCGCGGACGGGATGACGTTCGCGTACCCCGACACCGTCGTCGGCACCGACTCGCACACGACGATGATCAACGGACTCGGCGTGCTCGGCTGGGGCGTCGGCGGCATCGAGGCCGAGGCCGCGATGCTCGGCCAGCCGGTGTCGATGCTCCTGCCGCAAGTGGTCGGCTTCCGGCTGAAAGGTCGCCTCCGCGAAGGCACCACGGCCACCGACCTCGTGCTGACCGTGACCGAGCGCTTGAGGAAGCACGGCGTCGTCGGCAAGTTCGTCGAGTTCTTCGGCGAAGGTCTCGCGGACTTGCCCCTCGCCGATCGCGCGACGATCGCGAACATGGCGCCGGAGTACGGTGCGACCTGCGGCATCTTCCCGATCGACGACGAGACGCTGCGCTACCTGCGCCTCTCAGGGCGCGCCGAGGAGGACGTCCGCGTCGTCGAGGCCTACGCGAAGGAGCAGGGCTTCTTCGAGGGGCCGAGCGCGCCGGAAGCGCGCTTCTCGGACGTCCTCGAGCTCGACCTCGGCGCGGTCGAGCCGAGCCTCGCGGGCCCGCGCCGCCCGCAGGACCGCGTCCGCCTGCCGGAGATGGGCCGCGTGTTCGCGGCCGCGCTCCCCGAACTGAAAAGGGGCGGCACGCCCGGCGCGCGCGCGGAGATCACGATCGACGGCAAGCCCGCGACTCTCGCGGACGGCTCGGTCGTCATCGCGGCGATCACGAGCTGCACGAACACATCGAACCCCTCGGTCATGGTCGCGGCCGGCCTGCTCGCGAAGAAGGCGGTCGAACGCGGCCTCTCGGTGCAGCCGTGGGTGAAGACTTCGCTCGCGCCCGGTTCGCAGGTCGTGCGCGAATACCTCGAGGCCGCGGGGTTGCAGCAGTGGCTCGACCGCCTGCGGTTCAACGTGGTCGGTTTCGGCTGCACCACCTGCATCGGCAACAGCGGTCC
>CAZOLL010000416.1:0-4226 GCA_964580365.1 uncultured Phycisphaeraceae bacterium | reverse complement strand
AAGCGCGAGAAGGATCTCGCCGAGGAAGCGGCGCGGAAGAGGCGAGGAGCGAAGCGCGGCGACGACTCGCCCGGTCTCGTCGACGCGGTGCGCTCCGGCGGGCTCGGCTCGCTGTTCGACCAGGACGGCGCGAAGGGCGGCGGCACGGCCGACGGCCGCGTCGGCGGCAACGGACTCGGCGAGGGGACGCGCGCGGGCGACGGAAAGCCCGGCGTTCCGGGCGGCGTCGATCCGAAGGGCACCGCGTCGAACGGCGGCGCGAACGACACGAAGCCGACCGACAACGGCGCGACGGCCGGTCACGACGCGGACGGCGTCCCCGGGCTCGGAGTCCCCGGACGCGGCGCCGACCACGGCCGCCCCGCGACGCCCGAGGACGGACCGGGCGCGACGGACGGTGACACGGGCCCCGGCGGCGCGCCGGGCCGCGACGAGGACGATGGCGACACGCCGCCCGACGCGTTCGACCCCGATCCTTCGGAGGACGGATTCGATTCGAGCTTCGACGACGACCCGGATGACTTGGCGGATCCGATGGACGACGCCGACGACTCGGGCGGCGGCGGCTCTCCGGCGGACGATGCCGACGATGTTCCCACGGACCAGGACTACGGCGAAGGCGGCATCGACTACTCGCAGGAGTACGGCGCGCCCGCGGGCACCGACGAGGACGGCGCCGAGTACACGATCGACGACATCCGCCACAACGACGACGGCACGACGGAGGTGGAGTGGTCGCGCACCGGCGGCGACGACGGTCTCGATGGCGACTACACGACCGTCTACGACGGCATGGGCGGGTACCACGTCGAGGACGAGGACGGCAACGTCGTCGGCGCGGGCGAAGGGGACCCGCCGTCCGACGAGAACGAGGGCGAGACGTCGCAGACGGTCGAGGACGACAAGGCCGTCTTCAGCGGCGACGAAGGCGACGACGACGCGGACGAAGCGGACGACGCGGATGATGCGAAGGACGGCGCGGCGGGCGCCGACCCCGATTGCGTCGTCGGCCCCGATGCCGACGGTGCGCACCGCGGACGATCGACGCCGCGCGGCGTCACGCCGGTCGACAAGGGCGAGCGTCCGAAGTCGGGCGGCTCCGTCGACCCGAGCGAGGATGCGGTGGAACCGACGATCGACCTCGAGAAGGTCTTCGGCAAGCGCGCGGTGAAGGGTTCGCGCAGCGCGAACGGCGGTCAGCTCGGCGGCGATTCGGCGGGACCAGACGGAGGCAAGAGCGGCGCTGCACCGCGCACGACGCCGCCCGCGGGAGGCGCGCCGAGCCCCGTCGATCCGAACACGGTGAACCCCGGTCCGGACGCGGCGCCGAGCGCGCCGGGCGGCGCGAGCGGCCCACCGATCGAGAACCTCGCCGATCAAGCGGTGGGGGACGGCTCCGGTACGCCGACGTCCGCGACCGCGAATCCGGCGCCGGCGACTGCGGGAGCGAACGCGGGCGAGACGACCGCGAGCGGCCCGGCGTCGCGACCGATGCTGAAGCAGCGAAGACTGGTCGGACGCAGCGCGGTCGGAGTCCTCTTGATGCAGCCGTGGCGGAACTCGCAGACGATGATCGCGCCCGAGCGGCACTGATCGGCCCGAGCCTCGCCCGCTCGTTCACGCCTCGTGCGTGATCGTCGGGAGGTCATCGCCCTTCAACAGCACCCTCGCCGCCTTGATCGACTCCTGCGTGCCGGCCAGCGCGAGCACGTCTCCCGCCTCGAGCACTTCGTTCGCCGACGGCACGACCGAGCGTCCCTCTCGCTTGATCGCGATCACCGTGGCGCCCGTGATTCCACGAAGGTTCAGCTCGGCGAGCGTCCGCCCGACGGCAACGCTGGTGACGTCGAGCGTCACGGGCGTCGGCTCGCCGAGGCCGGGGAGGATCCCGCGCACGGTCGCGAACGCGGTCTCGTCCGCCGGACCCTGGCGGCTCTGCGCCTGCGCCTTCAGCGCTTCGACGATGATCTCCGCGCCGGCGCGCACGTGTCCCTGCAGGTTGGTCGCGCTCTTCCAGAACACGATGCCGAGGGCGATCGCGAGCAGCGCGACGACGATCGCGCCCTGGAAGTTCGGAAGGAACGGCTGCGTCACGGCGAGCAGCGGGAGGCAAACGAGGAGGAACAGCGCGAGCTGCAGCGTCACCACCAGCGCGCGCCGAGGCGCGGCGTCGAAGTCGACCTTGCCCGCGTCGTTCTTCGGGAGCGCCGCCTCTGCGAGCGTGATGCCGAGCGACCGCACGATGCGGAAGATCCCGACGGCGAATGGTCCACCCAGCACGAGCGCCGCCGCGCCGACGATGATCGCCGCGAGCGCATCGCTCGACCCGAACCGTTCCTTCACGATCGCCGCGACGGCGCCGACCGAGACCGACGTGGTGATGATGATCGCGCCCACGATCACCGTGTCGAGCACGAGCCAACGCACGAGCCGGCGCGTCGCGGCGCCCGATCGCTCTCGATGCGACGAGGTGCGCAGTCGCTCGAGCCAGCTGCCGTACAGCGCGGCGAACGTCTGCAGCGGGCGCGGCAACTTGCGGTCGGCGTACGCCGCGGCCGGCGCCGACCCGCGGATGAACCACGGGGTCGTGAGGGTGGTCACCGCGGACACGGCGATCGCGATCGGCAAGAGGAACTCGCCGGTCGCGCGCAGCTTCATGCCGAGCGCGGCGATGATGAACGAGAACTCACCGATCTGCGCGAGGCTCATCCCGGCCTGCATCGACATGCGCGTGCCGCTCCCGGCGAGGAACGTGCCGAGCGTCACGCCCATCGACTTGCCGACCAAGACGACGATCACGAGAACCAGCACCGCTGGCCAGTTCGCCGCGATCACCATCGGGTCGAGCAGCATGCCGACCGAAACGAAGAAGATGGCCGCGAACACGTCCCGCACCGGCTGGACCAGCGGCGCAATGCGACGGACTTCGCCCGACTCCGCGACCAGCGACCCCGCGATGAAGGCGCCGAGCGCGACCGAGTAGCCGAACGCGTCGGTCAGGAGCGCGATGGCGAAGCAGACGCCGATCGCGGTGACGAGCGTCGTCTCGGCACGTCGCAGCCGGACCGCGCCGCGCATGATGCGCGGGACGACGAACAGCCCGACGACGATCAGCCCGGCGAGAAACGCGCCCAGCCGTCCGACCGAGCGTGCGATCGTTCCGAACGAGACGTCGTCCCCGACGCCGATCGCGGTGAGGGTCGCGAGCAGGACGATCGCGATCAAGTCCTCGGCGATGAGCACGCCGACGACCAGCTCGCGGAGCTTCCCTCGAACGCGTTGCTCGTCGAACGCTTTCACGACGATGGTCGTCGACGAGATCGCGACGATCGCGCCCGCGAAGATGCTCTCGCGTTCGTTCCAGCCGAACGCACGCCCGGTCAGGTAGCCGAGCCACAGCATCACGCTGCATTCGATGACCGCGGCCAGACCCGCCGTCGGCACGACCTGCACGAAGCGCCGGATGCTGAACTCGAGCCCGAGCGAGAACATCAGCAGGATCACGCCGAGCTCGGACAGCGTCTCGACGATGTGCACGTCCGCGACGATGCCCGTCGTGACGTGCGGCCCGACGATGAGTCCGGCCAGGATGTACCCCAGCACCACCGGCTGCCGGAGCCGCTGGAACAGGAAGGTCGTGGCCGCCGCGACGCAGAGGACGATGGCCAGCGCCTTCAGGAACGCGTGCGCGTTCTCCATTCGGGGCGCTGTACCACGGACCGGCCCGCGTGCTCAACCGGCAATCGAACTTCGGGCTCTCGCGACGCGGGTTCCGTGACCCGGAACCGCGGAACCGGATTCGGCCCCGAGCTCGAGGGACGGGGGCGGGCGCGCTCAGTCGAACGCCGCGCGCGGGATCGCGAGCGGGTCGAGGCGGCCGTGGGGGAACGTGGCGTGGACCAGTTGCCAGGAGCGGGGTGCGGCGACGGGCGCGGGGCGCGAGCTCGGCGCGAGGTCGGACCAGCGGTGGAACCACGCGGCGCTCGAGTACGGGTCGAGCAGGCCGGTGAACGGGATGCCGTGGCGGCGCGCGTTGTTCAACACGTACAGCAGCGTGTTCTTCACGTCGAGCGTCGAGGTCAGTGCGCGCGAGTGGAACCGATCGGCGAAGACGCGGCCCCGGCGGTTCAGTGCCGAATTCAAGTGGCGCGCGATGCGAACGAGGAGGCCCTGCACTCCGCGGGACAACGCGCGCGAGTCGTCGGCTTCGACGATCATGTGCAGAT
>CAZOLL010000415.1:0-4235 GCA_964580365.1 uncultured Phycisphaeraceae bacterium | reverse complement strand
CGGCCGCCCGTCGCGAACGGATGCTCCGCGCAGACGCTCGCGGCCGCCGAGAGCGACTCGCCGTCGAACGCCCCGACCGACGCGATCAACCGAGCGCGCCGGCGGTGCGGCAGCACGCGATCGAGGTCGAGCGACGAAGTGACGTCCACCGTCCGCGGTTCGACCGCGGCAGCCACCGCCCTGTCGACACCGTCGATGAGCGAGAACGCGCTCGCCGGCCTCCCGCCGCGCGCAACGCGCAGCTCGATCGAGTTGTCGTGCCGCGTCCACTCGACGTCGACGATGTCCCCCGGCAAGACCGGCACCCGCATCCGCGCCGACGTCACCGCGACGATCGCAGTCGCATCGAACGCACCGACCGATTCACCGAGCGCGAAGTGCGCGACTCCCGGCAACACAGGCGCGCCGTCGAAGTGCCCGTCGAACCAAGGCGAGTCCGCCGAAACGCGAACCCGCGCGCGCCCGGCGGA
The DNA here is from genome assembly GCA_964580365.1 of uncultured Phycisphaeraceae bacterium. Classification (GTDB taxonomy): domain Bacteria; phylum Planctomycetota; class B15-G4; order B15-G4; family JADJEK01; genus CAZBOK01. The sequence goes on along the minus strand of CAZOLL010000415.1, from coordinate 3,765 downwards.
ATCGGCCCGCTCCCGACTCTCGACCACGAAGTCCGTCACGCGGCTGCATCCCGATACCCGCGCCCGGAACGAGGGCCAACACCTCGAAACTCGCGCCCAGGGCCGGTCCCGCTCCCCGTCCCCGAGGGCCCGCGGACCCGCGCCCCAAGGGCCCGAGTCTCGTCCTTCAAACGACGCCTTGGTCGAGCATCGCGTCCGCCACCTTCACGAACCCCGCGATGTTCGCCCCATTCAGGTAGTTGCCCGGCGTCCCGTACTTCTCCGCCGCGTCGATGCAGCTCTTGTGGATCGCCTTCATGATCATCTTCAGCCGGTTGTCGACTTCCTCGCGCGTCCACGAGTAGCGCATCGAGTTCTGTGCCATCTCGAGACCGGAAACGGACACGCCGCCCGCGTTCGCGGCCTTGCCGGGCGCGTACAGCACCTTCGCGTCGATGAACGCCTTCTGTGCCTCCACCGTCGACGGCATGTTCGCGCCCTCGGCGATCACGTTCACTCCGCCCTTCAGGAGGTTTGCGGCGTCCTTGCCGTTGATCTCGTTCTGCGTCGCGGAGGGGAACGCGCAGTTCGCCTTGATCGCCCAGATCGGGTCGTGGTCGCGGCCCGCGACGAATGGCGTGAACGTCGCGCTCTTCCACTTCGTCGCGTACTCCTGGATGCGCCCGCGACGCGTGTTCTTCAGGTCCATCACGAACTGCAGCTTCGCGGCGTCGATGCCCTCGGGGTCGTGGATGAACCCGTTCGAGTCGGAGAGCGTGACGGCCTTCGCCTTCAGCTCGATCAGCTTCTGCACCGTGAACTGCGCGACGTTGCCGCTCCCCGACACGAGGCAGGTCTTTCCCTCGAGCGAGTCGCGCTTCGTCGCGAGCATCTCCGCGGCCATGTACACCGCGCCGTAGCCGGTCGCCTCCGGGCGGATCAGCGAACCGCCCCAGTTCAGGCCCTTGCCGGTAAGCACGCCGGTGAACTCGTTCTTCAGCTTCTTGTATTGCCCGAACAAGAACCCGATCTCGCGCCCGCCGACGCCGATGTCGCCCGCTGGCACGTCGGTGTCGTTTCCGACGTGGCGGAACAACTCCGACATGAACGCCTGGCAGAAGCGCATCACCTCGAGATCGCTCTTCCCCTTCGGGTCGAAGTCCGAGCCGCCCTTGCCGCCGCCCATCGGCAGCGTCGTCAGCGAGTTCTTGAACACCTGCTCGAACGCGAGGAACTTCAGGATCGACAGGTTCACCGACGGGTGGAAGCGCAGCCCGCCCTTGTACGGGCCGATCGCGCAGTTCATCTGGATGCGGAAGCCGCGGTTGACGTGCACCTCGCCGCGGTCGTCGACCCACGGCACGCGGAACATCACGACGCGGTCCGCCTCGACGATGCGCTCGAGGATCTTCGCCTTCCGGTACTCGGGGTGCCGGTCGATCACGGGCCCGAGCGACGAGAGCACCTCCTCCATCGCCTGGAGGAACTCCGGCTCGTTCGCGTTCTTCGCCTTGGTCTCTTGGATGACGGACGCGATCGCGCTGGACATGGACGATCTCCGCGGGAAGGTTCGCGTGGCGCGCCGCGATCATAGGCGGCGGCGGGCGAACGCGAGGAGAGGGCGCGGTGCTGCGCTCGACGCCCCGGGTGCCGGTCAGGGGATGCTCGTCGTTCCGAACGTGCAGCCCGTGTAGGTGTTCGTGGTCGCGCCCGCGGCGAGGTCGTTCAGGTCGAGCATGCCGCTGCCGGAGCCTTCGCACTTCGAGAAGGTGCAGCCGTCGGCCGCGACGCGGAACCCGTCGAGGTCCGCGCCGGTCGAAACGCACTTCGTGATCGTCGAGCCGTCCGCCTCGGTCGCGAAGTCGAAGCCGCGCGCGTTCGCGTCGATCGCGCGGCACTTCGTCATCGACACCGCGGGCTCGGAGACGAAGAACGCGACGCCGAAGCAGCCGGTCGAGCGCTCCTTCTTGAAGGTGTTGCCCGTCCCTGCGATGACGAAGCCGGCGTCGGAGCCGGAGACGCGGTTCTTCTGGAACACGCCGTCCGCGCAGTTGGGGCGCACGTCGATCGCCGTGCCCGTCGCGTTGTTCACGCGGTTTTTCACCACGCGCGCGTCCGTGGCTTCGATCTCGATGCCGTCGCCCGACGGGAGGTTGATGACGTTCTTCTCGAGCGTGATCCGATCCGCGTTCCCGGCAGCCCCGAGCATCGTCTGCTTCCGGACCCAGATCGAGCGCCCGGCCGAGAGATCGATGCGGTTCTTCGAGAGTGTCACGTCCAAGCCGCCGGTGACGAGCACGGACGTGCTGGCAGCCGAGGTGAGGTGACACTTCGACACCGTGACGAATTCGCAGTCGGCGATCAGGAGCTGAGTGTCGTTGCCCGCGACCACCTCGAACCCGGTGAGCGTGATGTGGTCCGAGCCGAGGATCGAGATCCCCGTGAGCTGTCCGGACGCGTCGATCGTGACGTCGCCGTCCGCGCGCACTTTCAGGCGCGAGCGTTTCTGGATCACGAACGGCGTCGGGTAGTTGCCGGCCTTCACGAGGACGGTGTCCTTCTCGAGCGCGGCGTCGATGCCCGACTGAATCGTCGGGAACTGCGCGGAAGGGACCTTGATGACCTTCGCCGACGCGGACGACAGAACGGTGGACGCGAGCACGAGTGCGACGAGCGGGATGCGCATCAGATCTCCTTCCGGGGGGGCCACGATCCTAGGACCCGTGACGCAGGCGCGAAGCCGGCTTCGCGAATCTCGCGTCCGATCCGTGTCGAGCGGCATCTCGTGTCCGTCGCGCTGCTTCGCGGGAGTCCGCCATGCTCGCCGGTTCGTTGCTCGCACTCGCCCTCTTCGCTCCGCCGGAACCGAAGGTCTCGCAGGCCGACCTCGCCGCCGCGCGCGCCCGCTGGCAGGAGGCGTGCGAGCGGATGCACGTGCCGGGAATGGCCGCCGTCGGCGTCGCGAACGGGAAGATCGCCTTCGTCGAGTGCATCGGCGTGCGCCGCGCCGGCGAAGCGGCGCCGATCGACCGCGACACTCGGTTCTACATCGCGTCCGTGACGAAGACGTTCGTCGCGACGGCGGCGAAGGCGCTGGAGGAGGACGGGAAGCTCGCGCTCGCCGACCCGGTGCAGAAGTTCCTGCCGAGCTTCACGCTTGCCGACGCGGACGCGGCCGAGCGCATGACGATCGAGGACCTCTTGTGCCATCGGCCGGGGCTGTCGTGCGAGCCGGTCGTGTTCCGCGACGCCTATTCCGGGCAGATCGACGATGCGACCTACTTCGCGCTGCTCGCGGACGCGAGGCCGGCCAAGCGCGTCGAGTACACGAACGTCCACTTCACGCTCGCGGGGCGAGTGCTCGGCGCGGCGTCCTCGTCGACCTGGCAGTCGGTGCTCGAGAAGCGCCTGTTCGCGCCGCTGAAGATGACGCGCACCACGCCGTTCGCCTCGGTCCTGTGGGGCGACGCGAACGCGGCGCAGGCACATCTCGGCGTGAAGCAGGGCGCGATCGTCGTCCCGCACAAGTCCGATCGCACGATGCACGCGGCCGGCGGTCTCGGGACCACGCCGGCCGATGCCGCGCGCTGGCTGCTCTTCCAACTCGGCGACGGTTCACTGGACGGCGTGCGCGTCCTGAGCGCCGCGGGGGTCGCCGACTTGCGCGCCCGCCGCAGCGATCTCGGCTCGGCGGAGACACCCGCGCAGGACCTCCGCATCGATGGATTCGGGTTGGGATGGAATCTCGGGACGTACCGGGGTGAGGCGGCGTGCATGCACGGCGGT
>CAZOLL010000414.1:0-4240 GCA_964580365.1 uncultured Phycisphaeraceae bacterium | reverse complement strand
CTGGTCGCGAGCATGACGCTCGCCGCGGCGCACGCCCACGCCCAGACGCCGAAACCGCTCCAGGTCAACTGCGGGATCTCGATCACGCCGAGCGTCGTGGGTCAGTGGAGCGGCCCGTACGACCTGTCACAGATCACGAGCGAGCACGCGACGGCGAACAAGGCGCTCGCCGAGATCACGCACGCTGCTGTCTTGCCGGACGGCGGCGGCGTCCTGATGTGGTGCCGCATGACGGCGCTCGACCCGAATGCCCACGGCGGGAGCTTCGGACCCACGCACGCGTGGCTGTGGAATCCCGCGAGCCCGACGAACGTGACGAAGTTCGACGTTCCGAACCCGTTCGATGGGAGCAAGGACATCTGGTGCGGCGGCCACAACTGGCGCGACGACGGCAAGCTCGTGGCGTTCGGCGGCAGCGATCTGCGGTTTCCACCGTCGCCCGGCGTGCCGTGGACGGGGACGTTCGGGGTGTACGTGTTCGACCCGGCAAGCCCCGGCTGGACCGGGCTTCCGGACCTGACGAAACCGCGCTGGTACCCGACGGGATTCCCGTGTCCCGACAGCGTGTTCCGAGTGTTCGGGACTTACGGACTGCCCGCGGAGTTTCCGCCAGGCTCTGGCGAAGCGCCCGCGGACTATGCCGATCGATTCCTCACTGCGGGGACCTGGGAGAAGAAGTTGAACATGCTGTCCGACCCGAATTGTGTCGAGCTCAGCCCCATTTCGTTCGACCCGGTCACCACGCTCAACTACCCGGCGTGCTTCCTGCTCGCGAAGGGCAAGAAGGTGTTCTTCATGGCGACGAGCCTGGGCAGCCCCGTGGTCCAGGTCCCCGAAGAACAGAAGAACCACTTCCTCGACCTGCTGGTCTGCCCGAGCAGCGCGACGAAGGATCGCTGGCAGTCGAACACGAGCCTGAATCCGCACGGTCACGAAGAAGGGTCGCCCGCGCACTACGTGACGTTCGACGCGCAGAACGAGCTCCAGGACACGATCTACGCGCTCGGCGGGACCGACAGTGTCGGCGGCGTCGACGTCGTCGTGAACGCGGTCGACAAGATCACGAACCCGGCGCTCGGGACGATCTTCGACGCCGCGCCCGCCGATCTGCACACCGCGCGCGAGCACTTGAACGCGGTGATCGGCGCGGACGGCGCCTTGTTCGCGATCGGCGGAGAGGACGACGTCAACGCCTACGGTTGCGTCGAGCGCTACGACCCGCCCGAGGTGTTCGGCACGAGTCCGACCACGCCGTGGTGGGTGCAGGCGGGGCAGCAGCACGCGCGCGTGTACCACTCGGTTGCAGGGTTGCTCGACGACGGGCGCATCTTCTCCGCGGGCGGCGTCGACAACCCGCACTCGATCGAGGTGTACAGCCCGAGGTACATGTTCCGCGGTCAGCGGCCGGTGGTGTCGGGGATGAGCGCGACGACGTGGGGGTATGACGAGACGACAAACGGCCCCACTTTCTCAGTCGCGTTCCGTCCCGGCATCACCTTCCAGCGGATGCACTTGATCAAGAGTTGTTCGGTGACGCACGGCTTTGATGAGAGCCAGCGGTTCGTGTCGCTGCGATCCACCTTGGTGACCGGATCGAACCCCTACACAGTCAAGATCGAGACTCCAAAGGACCGATGGGTCGCGCCCCGAGGCGACTACATGCTCTTCGTGGTCGGCAGCGATGGCGTGCCGAGCGTCGGCACGTGGATGCGCCTCCTGTGAAGCCCGCCACCTTTCCCGATCTACAACTCGCGTGTCATACTCGGCGGGAACGCAGATACCCGACGACGGGAGCGATGCGATGAATCGGTGGAGAGCGCGGATCTTGGTAAGCGTTGCCTTCGCCGCGACAATCGACCTTGCGCTCGCCAGCACGTCGTCGCTCGAACTTCTCCAAGGCTTCGTCCCGAATCAGGGACAGTGGCCCCCCGCCGCCCGCTTCATCGCTCGACATGGCGACACCACGTTACGGCTCGAGTCCGGCGCGATCGCGCTGCACCGATTCGGCGTCTCCGCCGATCATCAGCCGTCGGGCTGCGTCGTGCGCCTCGTGTTCGACGGCGCAAATCCGGCCGCCCACGCAGAGGGCATCGCTCCGCTTCCGCAGCACCACAGCTTCTTCCTCGGGAATGACCCGGAGCACTGGGCGAGCGACGTCGTCGGGTTCGAGCAGGTTCGAGTGCGCCAGCTCTACCCGGGCGTCGATCTCGTGCTGCGGCTCTCCGACGACCGCTTCACCTACGACCTGCTGTTCGACGATCCGCGCAGCCTTAGCTGCGTGGCGATGCACGTCGAGGGGGCGGACGGCGTGATCGCGCGCGATGACGGAACGCTGCGCCTCGACACCGCGATCGGGCCGCTCACGCATCTCGCGCCGCGTGCATTTCGCTTCGGCCCAGATGGAGCACACATCCCGATCGCGTGCGGTGTCGCGGTCGACCCGCCGGACACGATCCGATTCGTGCTCGAAGCGGGCGAGTCCGATGCACCGCTCGTGATCGACCCCGGCCTCGAGTGGTCGACGTTTCTCGGTGGACTGACGCCGGCGCCAAGTGGCATCGGGCCGCCGAACCAGGTCCGTGCGACGCGCACACTCGCAGACGGGTCGGTGCTCCTGGTCGGTCACACGGGCGCGGTCAACTTTCCCGTGACGCCCGGGGCGTATCGAACGACGTTGGTGGGGAACTGGAGCGATGGGTTCATCACCAAACTGAATGCCACCGGCTCGGCGCTCGCGTTCTCGACGTTTCTCGGCGGATCGACGACGGACTATCTTCAGGGACTCGCCCTGACGCCGGGCGGTTCGATCGTCGTCGGTGGCTCCACTGCATCTCTGGACTTTCCGATCACGCCGGGGGCTTTTTCGAATGGGCCTCAATCCCAAATCCTCGACGGCACGATCACACGAATTTCCGCCCTCGGCAACGCACTCGAGTTCTCCACGGTCATTGCCGGCGTTTTCGGTAATCCCATTAATACGGTCGAGGTCACTTCAACTGGAGAAGTCGTTGCCGCCGGCGCAACGAACTCGAGCAACTACCCCACCACGCCAGGAGCGTTCGACACCACATTCAACGGCGGCGGCAACGATGGCTTTATCTTCAAGCTGAACGCATCCGGAAGCGCGCTCGCCTTCTCCACGTTTCTCGGAGCAAGTTCTGTCGAAGTGATCAACTCGTCGGCTCTTGGCCCAGACGGAAGCGTGTACGTCACCGGCTCCACCTTCTCGACCAACTTCCCGACCACGCCCGGCTCACTGCAACCGAACTCTCCGCCAAACCCGTTCCGCGGCCCACACGACGCGTTCGTGACGCGCCTCGATCCCTCCGGCAGCTCCCTCCTCTACTCGACCTATCTCGCGGGCTTCGATTCCGACGACGGCCACGCGATCGAGGTCGACCCGCTCGGCCGCGCCACGATCGTCGGCAGCACCAACTCCCACGACTTCCCCACCACCCCCGGCGCGTTCCTGCCGACGTGCTTCTCCGGTTGCGCGGAGGGCTTCATCACCCGGCTCACCGCGGATGGCTCCGCGGTGGTCTGGTCGACCTTCTTCGGCGACGCCGGCGTCGACGAGATCCGCAACCTCGCGCTCGACGCATCCGGCGGGGTCACCGTGCTCGGGATCACGCTGTCGCCCGGCGTGATCGCGACGCCCGGCGCGTTCGACACCACGTTTGCGGGAAACGGATATGACCTGTTCGTCGAGAAGTTCGATCCCGGCGGCAAGCGGCTCTACGGCACCTACCTCGGCGGCTCGATGTCGGATGACGCTTCGCCCTCGCGCGAATGCCTCAGCATCGACGCGACCGGCGCCGCCACCGTCGCGGGCGGGCTTCACTCGCCCGACTTCCCGGTCACCCCCGGCACGTTCGACACCGCGTTCGCGATCGGCAAGGTGTTCATCACGCGCCTCGACCTGCTGCCAACCGGAGTCACGAAGTTCGGGCGCTCGACTTCGGGCTGCCGCGGGCCGGTTTCGATCGGCGTGAGCGCGCTGCCGTCCTTCGCGACCTCCGGCAACAAGTTCGAGATCACCTGCACCGCCGGGCCGACGTCCGGCTTCGGCATCCTCGCCGTCTCGCTCGGCAAGCTCGCGAATCCGATCCCGGTGATGGGTGCGCAGCTCTTCGTCGATCCGCTCGCGCTCGTCGCGGTGCCGGTCACGAGCGGAGTCGAGGGATACCTCTCGAGGCCCGCGAGCTTGAACGGCATCCCGATCGGTACGAAGGGGTATGTG
>CAZOLL010000413.1:0-4255 GCA_964580365.1 uncultured Phycisphaeraceae bacterium | reverse complement strand
CGTTTCGTGACGGCGCTCGTGGAGCACCCGGCGGCGACGGAGGCGCGGGCGGCGCTGGCCGCGGCGGGGCATGGGTTGCCGCTGGCTCAGGCCGTCGAGATCGGGCTCGTGATGGTCGGGCCGCGCGACGAATTCACGGCGACGATCCGGGCGCTCGTCCTGCGCGGGCCCTCGGCGTGCGTCGCGACGCCGGATGGCGCCGGCGCGTTCGCGCGCACGCTGCTCGAACGCGGACACGCGACGGCGCTGCTCGTCGCGACGCCGGGGTCGTTCCGCTTGATGGAGACGGTCGCCAGCGCCGCGGCGCGCGGCGTCTGATCAGCCGCCGTCCTTCTTCTCGCCGTCGCCGGCGGCCGGCTTCTCTTCGCCCTCGACCTCGGCCTCGGCGGGAGCTTCGCCCTCCTTCTTCTCGAGCGCCTGCTTCGCGGCCAGCTCGATCGACTTCTGCACGTTGTTCGCGGGCAGCACGAACGCGTGCAGGCCGCCGCCGCCGAACATGCCGCGGAAGCGGCCGCCGCCCTCGTCCTTGATGCCGGACTCGAACACCGTGTAAACGCCGACGACGTCGCCCTTCAGCGTGTAGACCGGCAGGCCCATGTCGCCGATCGAGCCGTCGACGGTGAACGCCTTCCTCGGCTTCTTCACGCGGCCGCTGATCATCCCGGTGGCGATCTCCGGCGCGTAGTCGAAGCCCTTGCCGAGGCGCGTCACCTGAGCGAGCTTGGTGCCGACGTCGACCTCCGCGGCCGACGCGAAGTCGACCGGCGTCACGTCGTGGCCTTCGAGGTTCTTCACCTTGAGGAAGGCGAGGTTGATCTTCTTGTCGGTGGCGACGAGCTCCGACTCGAACTCCTTCTCCTCGCTCTCGAACACGACCTTGATCTCGGTGGGCGTGCTCTTGATGGAGATCTCTCCGTTGTCCTCGGAGCGGAACGGCGAATAGGACATCAGGATCAGGCCGTCCTTCGAGACGATCACGCCCTGAGCCTCGCCGCGCGACTCGTTGGTCTGGCTGCGGCCGCCGTAGCTGACCTCCGTCTTCGTGACGATGCGCACCGTCACGACCGACTTCGACTTCGAGTCGATGAGCGCCTTGTAGGTCTCGGACTCGTCGGCGCGAGCGAGAGCGGCCGTGGGGAGCGCCAGCGCGAAAGCCGCGATGACGCGCGTTGTGATGCGGAGCATGTCGTTTCCTCGTTCGCGCAGTCGGCGAATCACTTGGGTCACTTGGTGACCTGGATCTTGGACCAGTCGGGTTCGATGAACACGAAGTGCGTGCGCGGACCGCGACGCACGAAGATGCGGATGACCTTCGGCTTGTCGGCGAGAACCTGCTTCATCGTCGCCTCGAACGACTTCACGTCGGTCACGCTCGCGTCGTTGATGGCGAGGATCAGGTCGTTCACCCCGAGCCCCGCGACGGCCGCCCAACCGCCCGGCGTCGCCTCGCCGACGAGCACGCCTTTTTGGTCCTGCGACCACTTGTACCGCACGCGATCCATGAAGGTGACTTCGCGCACCGAGAACTCGAGCGCGCGGTTCTTCGCCTTCTTCACGTCGAGCGCGGACGCCGGAGACTCCTCGAGCTCGACCTTCACCTTCGCGGCCTCGCCACCGCGGATGACGTTGAACTCGATCTCGTCGCCGATGCCCATGTCCTCGATCGTGCGGCGCAGGTCCTCACCGTCCTGCGGCTTCGATGCGGTGAGCGCCTCGCCGTCGAGCGCGACCAGGATGTCGCCGACCTTGAGCCCGCCCTTCTCCGCCTGCGTCCACGGGTAGACCTGCGTGATGCGGTAGCCGGTCTTGCCCGGCATGCCGAGCGCGTCGGCGACCTTGTCGGTCATCACCTGCGTCTGCACGCCGAGCCACGCCTTCGGGAGCTCCTTGCCGCCGCCGGCCTGTTCGTCTTCCTTCGTGTCGACCTGCGTGACGAGCAGCTCGGCGTCGCGGCGGTACGTGACCGCGAACTTCGGGCGCTTCTCCGCCGCGGCGAGCGCGGTCCTGAACTGATCGAGGTTCTCGATCGCGGCGTCGTCGAGCGCGACGATCACGTCGCCCGGCTGCATGCTCGGCTTCGCGTCCTCGAACGGGAAGCCGGGGCGCATGCCGGTGATCACGACGCCCTTGTCGTCCGGGTACTGGCGCGCGATCGCCATCGGCGACGTGATGCGTCGGACGGTGAGTCCCATCTTCTGGAACTCGCCTTCCTCGCCGAGGAACTTCTCGAGGCGCTCGACCTTGGCCTTCAGCTCTGTCGTGTCCTTCCCGCGCGTGATCGTGAGCGCGGCGTCGGCGCCGATCGGGAGGTCCGCGACGCGCTGGTACAGGAGCGGCACCTGGTCGAAGAACTTCACGTCGACCGGCTTGCCGTTGAGCGCGGTGATCACGTCGCCGGCCTTCAAGCCGCCGGCCGCGGCGGGCGAATTGGGCGTCACGTAGGAGACGAGCGCGCCGTGCGCGAGGCCGGCCTTGCCGACCGGCAGGACGGAGAAGCCGAGCCAGCCGCGCCGCACCTCGCCGTACGTCAGCGCCTGCTGCAGCACGTTCTTCACGACGTTGCTCGGCACGGCGAAGCCCACGCCGCCGCCGCCGCGCGTGTTGATGCCGATGACCTCGCCCTTCATGTTGACCAGCGGGCCGCCCGAGTTGCCGGGGAGGATCAGCGCGTCGGTCTGGATCCATTGATTGAAGAGGCCGGTGACCTCGCCCTCGATGTCGAGCTCGTCGATCTCGGTGCCGGTGAAGTCGGTGAACACGCGGTCGGCGTTCGACACGATGCCGAGCGTCATCGACGACGACAGCGTGAGCGGGTTGCCGACGGCGATGACGTGGTCGCCCACGCCGACGGCCGACGAATCGCCGAAGGTGGCGAACGGGATCGGCACGTTGGGGTCGACGCGCGTCTCGAGGCGCAGCTTCAGCACGCAGAGGTCGGTGAGCGGGTCCTTCGCGACGATGTCCGCGTCGATCGTCTCGCCGGACGGCAGCGTGCAGCGGATGCGCGCGGTGTTGCCGGCGACGTGGAAGTTCGTGACGACGTTGCCCGACGGGCTGACGATCACGCCGGAGCCGGCGGCGGGGAAACGCTGCGCGCGACCGTCGTCGAACTGCTCGGCCACCACCGCGATGTTCACCATCGCCGGGTAGACCTTCTCCTTTGCGAACAGCACCGCCTCGCGGAACTGGTCCGACGTCGATTCGGCGCGGGCCGGCACGGAGGCGCACAGCGCGGCGCAGCACGCCGCCACCAAGATCATCGAACGCATCGTTCTGGAGCTCCCTCAGCGAGCGCGGACGGGACGGCGAAACTACGGGATTGCCGCCCCGGGTGTCAGCAGGGATTTCACCGCGCGCGCGCGGCGTCTCTAATGCGCGCCATGCACATCCGCTCAATGCAGTTCGTCACCGCCGCGGCGCTGTTCGCCGCGCTCGGGGCGTCCGAAGACGCGTCGGCGCAAGAGCGCACGATCGCGTTCACCAACGCGCGCATCCTCCCCATCGTCGGCGATCCGATCGACGACGGCATCGTGCTCGTGCGCGACGGGAAGATCGCCGCCGTCGGCAAAGCCAGCCTCGTGCGGCTCGCCGCCAACGTCGAGATCCACGACTGCACGGGCAAGGTGCTGATGCCCGGTCTCGTCGACACGCACTCGCACCTCGGCGACGTCTCCGGCGGCGACGACTCGGCCGCACTGCACCCCGACGTGCGCGTGCTCGACTCGATCGACGTGCGCGATCCATCGATCATGCGCGCGCGCGCCGGCGGGATCACGACGGTGAACTTGATGCCGGGCTCGGGCCTGTTGATGTCGGGGCAGACCGCGTACCTCAAGCTGCGACGCCCGGACGGCGGCGGCGCGCTCGACGACCTCCTCCTGCGCGACGCCGACGGGAAGCCGCTCGGCGGCATGAAGATGGCGAACGGCACCAACCCGCGCGGCGAGGCGCCGCGACCGGGCACGCGCGCGAAGGCCGCGGCGCTCGTGCGCGAGAAGTTCGTCGCGGCGCAGGCGTACCGCGAGAAGATCGCCCGCGCCGGCGGCGACCCGGAGAAGATGCCCGCCCGCGACCTGAACCTCGAGGCGCTCGTCGAGGTGCTCGAGCAGAAGCGCGTGGTGCACCACCACACGCACCGCCACGACGACGTACTCACCGTGTTGCGCCTGAAGCAGGAGTTCGGCTTCCGCGTCGTGCTCCCCCACGTCAGCGACGGCTGGAAGGTCGCCGACCAGATCAAGGCCGCGGGCGCGCC
>CAZOLL010000412.1:0-4263 GCA_964580365.1 uncultured Phycisphaeraceae bacterium | reverse complement strand
GACCAGCTCATCGACGCGGTGACGTCCCCCACGCACCTGCTGATGAGCAAGACGGTCCGCCGCCTCCTCACGACCGCCTCGCGCAACACGAGCGTCGGCGGCTTCATCACGTTCGAGCAGGACGAGTTCGGCAACCAGATCGAGAAGTACAACGGCCTGCCCATCATCACGATGGACGACAACGACTACATCCACGCGACGCTCGCCTTCGACGAGGCGAACCCGGGTGGCGGATCGAACGTCGGCACGTCGATCTACTGCGTCTCGCTCCGCGAGCAGATGCTCCAGGGCATCCAGAACGACATCCCGGACGTGCGCGACCTCGGCGAGCAGAACACGAAGCCGGTGTGGCGGACCCGCATCGAGTGGTACGCGGGCATTGCGCTGATGCACCCGCAGGCCGCGGCGCGCCTGCGCGGCATCAAGAACGCGGCCGTCGTCGTCTGATCCGAACTCCTCCCCCACACACGAACACGAAAAGGAACTGACACATGGCAACGGTTCTGACCGAAGGTGCGATCTTCGACTCCCTGCTCGAGATGAAGGACGCCGGCCTCGTCGCCGCGTCCGCTGCCGCGACGGTCGGCGGCTCCGCGAAGAAGCTCGACGTCGGCGACCAGGCCGTCCAGGGCGACCTGGTGGTGAACGTCACGGCGATCGAGATCGCGAGCAACGACGAGCAGTACGACATCATCGTGCAGGGCTCGACCGACAACTTCGTCGCGGCCGGCAACCAGGCCGACCTCGCGACGCTGACCGTCGGCGCGAAGGGCCCGAAGCGCAGCGACACCGACACCGACGACGCGGTCGGCAAGTACAAGATCCCGTTCCGCAACGAGCGCAACGGCCTCGTGTACCGCTACCTCCGCGTCTACACGGTCGTCGCCGGCACGATCGCGACCGGCATCAACTACACCGCCTTCTTCTCGAAGCGCGGCTACGGCGACTGATCGAAGCTCCGACAGCCCGGGTTCGCTCCGCGCGGCGGACCCGGGCTGATCTCCTCGGAGCGCGGCAATCCCGGAGTCGCAGATGCCGACCCCCGACGTTTCCGTTCCGACGCCCGACATCGACGGCAAGGTCACGGTCCACGACCTGATCGCGAAGGAGTCGCGTCGCGTCTGGCCGGTCGACGCCCGCGAGATGATCGCGCGCGGCACCGCGTGCCTGCCTGGCCAGGAGTCCGCCGACGCCGGTGAGGCCGAGTCCACGCCGAAGGCCGCGAAGGCGCCGAAGGCCGCGAAGGCGCCCGCCGAGTGAGCGGGCCCGACGCCTCGATGGAGACCGCCGCGCCGCTCGCAGGCGACCCGTTCGCCGCGAGTCCGGCGGCTCCATCGGCGTCGGTGCCGTTCGACTTCGAGCCGCACTCGATCGCGCAGCTGCGCGCGTGGTGCGACGAAGCCGGGCTCGCCATCCCGGCTGTCTCCGATCGGCGGCACCTGATTGCCGTGCTGCAATCGCGCGGCTTCAGCCCCACCGTCACGAAGCCCGCCGACGCCCGCAACCTCACGCCGAACTCGCCGGCCTTCTCGCCGGCGTACGACGGCACCGGGAGCTGATCGACCGTGTCGCTCGTCGTCGAAGACGGAACCGGCCTCACCAACGCGGACAGCTACGCGTCCGTCGTCGAGGCCGACGCCTACCACGCGGCGCAGGGCGCTCCCGCGGCGTGGTCCGGCGCTTCGTCCGACGCGAAGGAATCGGGCCTCCGGCAGGCGACGCTCTACCTCGACGCCCGCTACGGCCAGCGCTTCCGCGGCCGGCGTGCACACGAGACGCAGGCGCTCAAGTGGCCGCGCGAGGACGCGGTCGACGACGACGGCTTCACGTTCGTCTCGACGGCGCTGCCGACCCGCCTGAAGCAGGCGACCGCCGAGCTCGCGCTGAAGGTCGTGGAAGGCACGGCGCTCTCGACCGACGTCGCCGCGACGGCGGGAGCGCTCGCCAGCAAGACGCTGAAGGTCGGCTCGCTCGAGAAGGCCGAGTCCTACTTCGAAGGCACGGTCGGCCAGCAGACCACCTTCTCGAAGGCGGTGAACCTGCTGCGCGACCTGGTCGAGCCGATCGGCATTCGGGAGCGTGCGTGATGCCGACCGCTCTCGACCTCGAACTGCTGCCGGCCGTCGAAGAGCTCATCGACGAGGTTGGGATCCTCGTGACCATCACGGAGGACGACCAGACCTACGACGCCGCGACCGGCGACGTGAGCGGGACGCCGACCGCGCACGCGAACGTGAAGGCGTCGCCGGTGCTCGACTACGAGCTGCGCTTCATCGACGGCGACGTGATCCGCCACGGTGATGCCCGGATCTACCTGGCCGGCAAGGATCTCGGCTTCACGCCGAAGGCGGGCTTCACCGTCGCGGCCGGCGGGAAGACCTGGAAGGTCGTGACGGTCGGCAACCTCATGTCGGGTGACCAGACCGCAGCGTGGGAGCTGCAGCTGCGTCGATGACGTCAAACTTCGACGACTTCCGGAAGAAGCTGCGGGACTTCTCGGTCTCGATCGTTCCGAAGCGACTGGCATCGGTGCAGCGCAGCCTCGCGCTGATCGGCCTTCGCAAACTCGTCGAGGTCACGCCGGTCGACACCGGACGCGCGCGCGCAAACTGGCAGGTCGGCAACGACAACGTCCCGGCCGGAGAGGTCGGAGGCGAGATCGACAAGCGCACAGCCGTCATCACGCGCGAACGCCCGACCATTCAGGCGATCCAGCCATTCTCGAAGACGGCGATCGTCAACAACGTGCCGTACATCGAGCGCCTGGAGAACGGATCCAGCAAGCAGGCGCCGTACGGGATGCTCGGCACCGCCTTCGAAGTTGTGGTGCAGCACGCGGAGCGCGCGGCTGGATTGACGGCGGATCCGCCGACTGGCGGTGAGTCGTGACGTTCACGGTCTTCACGACGGTCGGTGACATCATCCGCGGCCGTTTCAAGGCGCAGATCGAACTCGGCGGCGACGGCGGCGCCGCGATCGCGACGCGATACCAGAACGACGCGAACCGCACCGAGCCCGACACCGGCGTGTGGGCGCGCGTCACCGTGCTCGAGGCTGACCGCAACCAGGCCGACATCGGCGCCGCGCTGGTCCGCTCGCGGACTGTCGGACAGCTCGTGGTGCAGCTGTTCCAGCCGCTCGGCCAGGGCACGAAGACGCTCTCCACCCTCGCGTGCCGCGTGGGCGCGGTGTTCGACCGGAAGAGCGTCAGCGGCGTGCAGTTCAAGACGGCCAAGTTTTCGAGCGGCGAGCGCGACGAGGGCTGGTGGCGCGTGCTCGTGAAGGTCCCCTTCTACTTCGACGACACGGACGCCTGACGGCGGCAAGGAGCGAACATGTCCGACGCAAACCGAGTGAACCTCCGGTACGTGAAGGAAGTCACGTACGGCACGACTCCCGCGAGCCCCGCGATGAAGGAAGTCCGGATGACGGGCGAGTCGCTGAAGCCGCGCGTCGGCTACACGCAGTCGCAGGAGCTGCGCGCCGACCGGCAGATCGCCGACGTCATCCGCACGGACCTCGGCGCCGAAGGCGGGGTGAACGCCGAATTCTCGTACAAGGGCCACGACGACTGGCTGCTCGCGGCGCTCTGCGCGTCCGCGTTCACGACGGTCGTGACGGCCACGCTGACGCTCACGTTCGCGGCGGCCGACAACTCGATCGTCCGGTCGGCCGGCGACTGGAGCGCGACGAACGTCTTCCTCGTGGGTCGCTGGATCCGCGTGAAGGGCGCGTCGACGAACGGCTCGGAGTTCTACTGCAAGATCGCGCAGATCGTGTCCGCCACGAAGATCATCGTGAGCGGCAAGATCCTGGTGAACGAGTCGAGCGTCGCGGGCTGCGAAGTCGAGATGGGCGAGGAGGCGACGAACGGCACGACCGAGACGTCCTTCACGCTGCAGAAGCAGTTCCAGGACCTCTCGAGCGAGTACGCGGTCTACACCGGCATGGAAGTCGGGACGCCCGACCTGAACGTCGACACGAGCGCGATCCTGACGCTCGCGTTCGGCTTCCTCGGGCAGAAGGAACTGTCGTCCGCGTCGGACTTCGCGAGCGCTTCCAACGTGGCGGCTGCCACGAACCGGGTGATGAACGCGATCGACCACGTCGTCGCGGTGCTGGAGGCGCAGTCGCCGTCGGCCTCGGGGTCGTACTCGATCACGAAGGCGACGCTGAAGCTCGACAACCAGCTGCGCGAGCGCAAGCGCGTCGGCCTGCTGGGCGCGGAGTCGATCGGTCGCGGCACCTTCCCGCTGACCGGCT
>CAZOLL010000411.1:0-4290 GCA_964580365.1 uncultured Phycisphaeraceae bacterium | reverse complement strand
GGGCGTCGATCGCGCGCACCGCGACGCGCACGCGCGGGTCTTCGGGGCCGAAGCGCTGCAAGTCGTAGTCGAGGTGCGGCAGGTACACGAACGTGAGCGTCGGCCGGCGTGCGGCGAGCACTTCGATCGCGGCGTCGGCGATCCACTCCGAGGAGCGGATGCCGGCGCGCGGTCCCCAAAACTCGAACAGCGGGAAGGCGCCGAGCTTCTCGTTCAGCGCGCGCTTCAACTCGGGCGGCTCGGTCCACACGTCGGGCGCCTTCTTGCCGTCCGCGAAATACGCCGGCCGCGGCGTGACCACGGTCTCCCAAGTGCCGCCCATCGCGAACCACCAGAAGAGGTTCGCGCTCGTGAACGCGGCGTCCGCGCGCTTCAGCTCGTCCCACGGGCGCGGCCCACGGACGAGCCGGTTCGATTGCCGCCACAGCCAGACCTCGGACAGCTCGCGAAAGAACCACCCGTTCGCGACGACGCCGTGCTCGCGCGGCAACAGCCCGGTTGAGAGCGTGGCCTGCACGGGACACGTGACCGCCGGGAACACGGTGTCGAGCGGCGCGGAGAAGCCGTCGCGCGCGAGCGCCGAGAGGTTCGGAGCGTCCGCGCCGAGGTGCGCAGGCGTGAGTCCGACGACGTCGAGCACGACCACGCGGCGCACGCGCGCACTCCGATCGGGGCGAAACGCGGATTCTGGGCGGGTCGCGATGCAAAAGGAAGAGGAGGCCGCGACGCAGGTCAGCGGCCTCCTCTCTTTCTCGCACGACGGACCGGTGGGTGCGCGCGTCCGAAGCGATCGATCGGACTCGCCGGCGCATGCACACGCCGGAACGGCTCGAACGACGGGCGGAAGACTACCTCGGTTTCCCCGGGCCGCCCACCACCCGCGTTCGAGTGGTCGGCCGATCGGTCAAGGCGTGTTGACGTAGATCAGACGATCCGTCGGGCGGATGCTGCCGACCGCCGGCAGCGGGTACGGGCCAAAGAGCGGCGCCGAGTAGTTGTCGCCGAGGTCCGTGTACTCGAAGCTCGGGCTGATCGGAGCGGGCCCGATGACCTGCCAACCACGCTGCGTCGTGCCGCCGTAGTCGATGTCGACCCAGTCGGTCACGGTGCAGGCGTCGTGGTCGATGAAGAGACCCTCATCGACCCACGCAACCTCGGGGCCCGGGTAGCTCGCCGCGGTGGACCAGAAGCCGAAGCTGGTGGTCACCACGTGCGGCCACGGAACGGTCGGGAAGTTGATCATCTGCGACGCGAAGCTCGAGTTCAGACCGAGCGGGTCGACGCACGTGCCCTTGCCGGTCATGACGCGCAGCGTGTGCTGCTGCGGCGCGGCCATGAGCGGGCAGAAGCACGCGCGGCCGAGCGGAGCGATCGCGCCGCCGGAAATCGGGTCCTCAGCCGAGCAGAGACCCGGCACGAACGGGCTCACCACGTTGCGCACGGCTTCGCCGATCAGCGGGCCGACTGGCGCGGGGAGGTTTGCCGGCACGAACGGGTTCACGGCCGTGTGCGGCGCGACGATGCCGCACGAGCGGTTCGGG
Source organism: uncultured Phycisphaeraceae bacterium (assembly GCA_964580365.1). Classification (GTDB taxonomy): domain Bacteria; phylum Planctomycetota; class B15-G4; order B15-G4; family JADJEK01; genus CAZBOK01. Next base: position 2,749 of record CAZOLL010000411.1, on the reverse strand, counting down.
TGGAAGGCGCCCGGCTTGTCCGAGAGACCCGGCTGGTGGATGAGGAAGTCGCCCGCGTGGTGCAGCACGAGCGCGCTCGAGAACTGATTGCCGCCGCAGGGCAGGGCGTAGTCCACGTAGCCGTAGAAGAACGAGGTCGGGTGCGGGCCGAACGGAGCGATGCAGTTCGGCTGCGGTGCGATCGGCACCAGGGCGCCGGCGGTCGGCGCCGCAAGATCCGCCTTCGCGACGAAGCGCCAGACCTGCCACTGGATGCCGGCCGGATCGACCTCGGCCCAGGTGCGCGTGTAGTTCAGCACCATCTTGCCGCTCAGCAGCACCGCGCCGTTCGCCATGTTGATCACGTTGAGCGTCGTCGTGTACTCGGAGCACGTCGTCATGACCGGCGGAGCCCACTGAACGCCCGTGAGGTTCTGCACCGTGGGGGCGCAGTTGGTCCAGTAGATGCCGAGCGACTGCATCGCGATTCCCGGGAACAACGGGAGGTTCGCCTGGAGCGGCTGACAACACATGCCGTTCAGTTGATCCGGGTTGAAGCACGCGCCCTGCGAGCGCGCCAGCGGCGCGCTGACGAGGAGCGCCGCCGCCGCGAGCACCGCGGAGAGACGCCAGGAGTGGATGGGTCGGGACATGGGGAGCCTCCGTTGGGAATCGGACTTGCCGCGAGCGACTGCCCGCGACGTGCAGGACCGACAGGGCAACGGCGGTGCCACGACAGCGCCGAGCGCGACGATCGGCAGAGTCGATGCGTCGCGCACGGGTTGCGACGGAAAGGGCGGAAGTCTGCGAACCGGTCGCTGCCGCGAATCGATGTGGGGTCGGAGCGAAGCGACGCAGCGTTTCGCGGCAACCCCCGGGCGCGCCGCGTCGAGACGCCGCGCGCCGGCGCGAGCGCCGATTGACGCCGCGCGCCGCGCTGGTGGAATGCTCGCTCCGGACGCGGCTGTAGCTCAGTTGGTAGAGCGTCAGCTTCCCAAGCTGGATGTCGTGGGTTCAAATCCCATCAGCCGCTCCATCGAAACCCCCGGCGACCTTCCGCGAGGCGAGCAACCTCGCGGAAGGTCGCGCTCTGTCTGCGCCGCGAGAGCCCGATCCCGCGCGGGCCCCCACTCTTTGCGGGGGAATCTTGCAAGTTCTCCAACTTGTTCTGCCGAAAGCTCTGGGCGGACGCGCGCCGCGGGCTCGCGACCTCGCCGAATCCCCTTTGCGAAACGAGAATCGAATGCGCATCGCTGCCAGCCTCTTCCGACTCGCCTCCGTCGCGGCGCTCGCGGCCGCAGCCGGCCCTCGCGCGAACGCGGGAGACGTCGCGATCACGGTCAATGGCGGAACGCTGGTGATCTCCGACTCCTCGGGCAGCGACGTGATCTCGGTGGACCAAGTCAACCTCCCGAAAACGCGCTTCCGCGCCACGCCGCAACCCGGGACGACCATCAATGGATCGGCGAGCGCGGTCACGTTCTCCAACGTGACGAAGGGCGCGCGCATCAAGCATTCAACAGGCTCGGACGCGTACACGTTCACGGGAGCGAAGATCGCGGGCGACGTCCGCGTCGAGGCCGGCACGGTCGGAGACTGCGCGATCGTTCTCACGGGCCCGGTCTCGGTCGCGCGGGACCTCACCTGCAAGTCTCGAGGTGCGGACTTCGTCGTCAACGCGACGAGCCCGAACGAGGACATCAAAATCGGACGCGACGTCCGAGTCACGCTCCGCGGCGGCGGGACCTGTACCTTCGTCGCGAGCCCGATGGACGTGAAGCGCGACGTTCGTTACTCGGGGGGCGACGGTGTGGACGTGTGCGTGTTCGGCTCGATCGCGAGGGTCCGGCGGAACTGCATCATCGACCTGGGCGAGGGAATCAACACGTTCGTCGATGCCGCCACGACGCGCTTCCGCGACGTCAAGGTCTCCGGCGGCGACGGGACGAACACCGCGGTGTTCACGGGAGTCGCCTCCGGCGACGCGAGCGTCTCGTTCGGCGACGGCGACGGCAACACGACGGTCGTGACGGCGACGGTGCAGGGAGCGCTTCGCGCCGCGAGCGGCGGGCACCTCGGGACGTTCACGGTCGCGCCGACGACGACTGCGCCCTACAAGGGCATCCGCTTCGACGGCGGCGACGGCAACACGTCGGTGAACTTCGGACCGAACGTGCACGTCAGTGGCACGGTCGACCTGCGCCTCGGCAACGGCGGCAACACGTTCAACCTCAACAGCTTCGTCGGCGCGAAAACGCTGTCGATCCGATCCGGAGCGGGAAGCGACAGCGTGACCATCGGTGCGGCGACGATCCGCGACGTGAAGATCGACGTCGGCGCCGGCGGGACCTCCCAGGACTCGATCTCGATGTCCGGCACGACGGTGAAGCACGATCTCGTGATCAGCGGCGGCATCGACAAGACGAACGGCACGGTCACGAACCTTCAGGTCGGCAAGAACGCGCGGATCGACCTCGGCAACGGCGACAACACGTTTACCGTCGCCGGCGGCACGTTCGGCAGCTTGTCGTTCTTCGGGACGACGGGCGACGACCACGTCACCTGGTCCGGAACCGTCACGACGAACCACGACGCCACACTCCTCCTCGGCGCCGGCGAGAACGTGATCTCGATCGCGACGCTCGATTGCGGCGGCGACCTCGTCGTGCGCACCGGGAACGGAAACGACATGATCACCCTGACCAACCCGAACGTTCAGGGAGCGACGGACATCGACCTCGGTCTCGGGACGAACACCGGCCCCTGATCG
>CAZOLL010000410.1:0-4308 GCA_964580365.1 uncultured Phycisphaeraceae bacterium | reverse complement strand
CACGTACGTCGTGGGGGAGACCTTCGAGCGGTCGAGTGCGGCCGCGATGCGATCCATGATGGACACCGAGCCGCCGGGCGTGTCGATCTCGGCGATCAGCGCCGCGGCGTTCTCGGACTCCGCGCGGCGCACTGCGCGGTCCATGGTGGCGATCATCGATTCGGCGAGCTCGCCCTCGATGCGCGTCACCACGACGGTCGTGCGCTCGGTCTCGCGCGCCGCCCCCAGTGCGAGCGCGCACGCGACGAACGCGACGCCAAAGGCTCCGATTCGACGTCCCATGACCGGGCGATCTTAGGGGACGCGGTCCGCGCGAAGGAACGACGATCGGGGGCGCCGCTACCATCGCGGCGCCGTGCCGCGAGCTCCTCTCTTCATCGTTGCCGTCTTGGCCGTCTTGGCCGTCTTGATCGCCGCGGCCGCCGCGCTCGCGATCGACGCCGCCCGCACCGCGAGCGCCTGCTACGACGAGCCGAAGCACTTCGCGACCGGCGTGTACGCGGTGACCGAGCACCGCTTCCTCGGCGACGACAACGGTCCGCTCGTCGTGGCCTACGGATGGCCGGCGCTCGTGCGCGACCTCTCGCCGCCGCCCGCGCCGGAGACGACGAGCGCGACCGGTAAGCGCCTCGGGCTGTACGACGCCGGCGTGAAGATCCTGGTCGAGCACGGCGTGATGTCGACGCTTTTCCTCGCGCGCTTGGTCTCGGTGCTCTGGTTCGTGCTCTTGCTCGCACTCGTCGCGATCGAAGGGCGCAGAGCGGGCGGCGCGCTCGGCTCCTTGCTCGCGGTCGCGCTCGCCGGCTTCTCGCCGACGTTGCTCGCGCACGCGGGCATCGTTTCCGCCGACCTGCCGCTCGCCGCGTGCGCGTTCCTCGTCCTCGTGTGCTGGAACCGCTACGACGCGGCGCCCGGCGTCGCGCGGGCGGCATGCGTCGGCGCAGCGCTCGGCGCCGCGATCCTCGCGAAGCTGACCGGGGGCGTGTTCGCGCTCGGCGTCTTGCTCCTACTCGCGACGTCGCGGCGTTCGTCGTGGGGGGCGCGGACGGGCCACGCGCTCGCGATCGGCGCCGTCCTCGCCGGCGTCCTGTGGCTCGGCACCGCGTTCGACCTCGGCCAGCTCGCGCGCCAGTTCGAGCTGGTGTCGCACTACGGCCGCGCCGCGCAGAACGACTGGTTCCGCGGCCGGCTCGGCTCCGGCTCGCTCGCGTTCTATCCGGCGGTGCTCGCGTTCAAGCTCGAGCCCGCCGCGCTCGTCGCGGTCGTGCTCGGCGCGGCGGCCTGGTACTCGCTGCGGGCCAGCGCCCTGCGCCTGCCGGTCGCCGCGCCGGTTTTCGCGGCGCTCCTGCTCGCGGCCACGATGGCGTCCGGATATCGGCAAGGCATCCGGTTCCTCCTCCCGATGTTCCCTCTCCTCGCCGTCGCGGCCGCGCCGCTCGCGCGGCTCGCGATCGCGCGGCCGATCGTCGCCGCGCTCGTCGTGCTGCAGCTCGCGACCGCCGCGTGGAGTCGCCCCGACCACCTCGCGTACTGGAATCCGCTCGCGGGCGGGCCGTCGCGCGGCGATCGCTGGTTCACCGATTCGAACCACGATTGGGGGCAGGACCTGACGACGCTCGCGGATTGGCAGCGCGCGCACCCGGAGCAGCGCGTGTTCGGTGCGCTCTACTCGATCGTGCCGCCCGACGCGTACGGCGTCGTGTTCGGCAACCTGCTCGACGACCCGAGAACGCTGCCTGCGTTCGACGCCAGCCGGCCGACGACGCTCGTGTTCTCGGTGACGCTGCTGCGCGCTCTCGCGGCGACGCCGTCGCAGCCGCTGCACCCGATCGCGCGCGTCCTCGCCGAGTTGCCCCCCGACGTCGAGTTCGGGCGCTCGATTCGCGGGTATTCCGTGACGCCGGAGCGGATCGCGTCCTTCACGGGACGATGAGCGCGCCTTCGATCGGGGAGGTGCGCATCCCGCTCCAGATCATCCGCCCGGGCGGCGGCGGCGAGCGCAACAGGAGCTGCAGGACGACCGGCATCCCGCCGGCGAGGCCGACCGCTTCGGCGCTCGACTCGAGCACGAGGCGTCCGTCCGCCGGCATCTCGATCGGGATCGTGATGTCGGGTGCGTCGCGACCGAGCTGCACGAACTGACGCGTTCCCGGCACGGTGATCAACTGCATCCGTGCGCCGATCACGAGCGCGCCGCGCGCGCCGGGAGCGCCGGTCAGCTCCACCGCGAGCCGTCCGTTCGCGGCCGGCGCGTCGAGCAGTCGCACCCGCGGCAGCGCGGGGGAGAACGTCCCGTGTCGCGACGTCGCGTCCTTCTCGACGCGCGGCGACCCGATGGGCGGAGCGCCAAGGCCGGAGCCGCGCAGCCAGGAACCGTTCGACAGGCGCGCGAGAGGATGCGCCGCGCCGGCGGAGATCGCGCCCTCGCGATCGCACGCGAGGTCGATACGCCCGCGGTCGGCGGCGATCGCCGGCGCGTCGCGCGCCGAGAGCGTCACGTCGCCGAGCAGCGCGGAACCCGACGTCACGCGCAGCGTCGCGACCGCTGGCCCCGCAGCGCGGCTCGGCGGCGCGGCGATGTCGCAGCGCGAGACGGCGAGCGTCGCCGAGTCGGCGCGCACGCATCCCGTTCGCGAACCGACGAGCAGAACCGAGTCGGAGTGGTCGACGGCGATCGCCACGCCGTCCGCGCCGCTCGCGTCCGCGAAGTCGAGCGACTGCAGCACGACACCCGCGGCGCAGCCCGACACCGTGATCGCCGCGCCTTCTGATGTCGCCGAGAGGCCGACGAGCGCCGCACCCGGCCCGGCCGGCACGTTCGCGATCGCGATCGTCCCGCTCGCGAGGCGCGCACGTCCAGGATGTTCGGCGACCACGCTCACGCCCTTGTCGAGCACGAAGCCCGCGTAATCGCCGTCCTTCAACGTCAGCACATCACCGGGACGCGCTTCCGCGAGCGCGGCCGCGAACCCCGCAGGGTCGACCGCGCGCGGCCCGGACGCGCTCGTCGCGGCGATCGTTTTCGGGCTGCTCGCACGCTCCGAGTCGCGACCGAGCCCGAGCGCGCCGAGCAGAGCCGTGCAGATCGTGAGCGCGGAGATCTCCGGCGCGCCGAACCCGTTCTTCGGCCCGCCGCGATGCCGGCGGACGAACCACGCTCCGATCATCGCCACGAGCGCGAGCGTCGAGAGCAGCGCGCCGAGCCGCACGCTCGGCTGCCGGAAGCGCAGCTCGATCGCGTGATTTCCCTTCGGCAGCTCCACGGCGATCAGGCCGTTGCGTTGGATGCATGGCGCCGCGTGAGTGCCGCTCGCCTCCCAGCCGGGGAAGAAGTTCTGGTTCACGACCAGCGTGTCGTCATGCTCGAGCTCCGCGGTGACGCGGACGGTATTCGCGGTGAAGCGCGCCGAGACCGTGCCGCGGCCCGACGCGAGCCACGCTTCGCCGCGGTAGCCCGGCTCGCCGACCGACTGCACGGCCTCCGGCGTCGGCACGTCGGCCTGCGCGTTCGGGTTGCCGCGGTTCCTGAGCACCGCCTCGTACAGCTCGCCTCCCCATTGGGTCTTGCGCACCGGCTGCAGCATCTGCACGAACTCTCCGGGCGCCGCCGGCCGCGCGCTCGGCCGCTCGGGGAACGCCGCGAACGCGACGTCGTCGTTCACGACGATCGGGAACGCGGCGGAGACGAGGAGCGCGGCGAGCGCGAGCTTCTTCGAGAACCGCGCGATCGCCGCGGCGCCGAAACCGGCGGCCAGCGCGACGAACAACGACGAAGGCACGATCAATCGCTCGGGCGCCTGCATCGACTTCAGCACCGGCAACCGATGCACCAGGTCCCACGCGCTCGGCGTGACTCCGGACCCGAGCGCCATCCACGCGAGGAACGCGAAGCACACGAACAGCGGCCACGAGCGCCGCGCCTCGCGCACGAAGCCGAGCACCGCGAGCGCGGCGAAGCACGGGCCGACGTAGCAGCCGACCGTGACCCAGGAGATCCAGTTCTGCCCGTCGACGAGCACCGTGCCCTGGATCGATTCGAGGTCCGGGTGGCTCGGGTCGAGGAACGCGCGCGCGATCAGCGCGAGGTCGAGGTGGCGCACGTCCGCCGGCAGTTCGCGCGGGTAGGCGCGGTACACCTCGGCGATCGGAAGGAGACGCACGAGCGAGAGCGCCGCGCCCGCGACGAGGATCGCGGCGGCGTCGGCGAGCGGCCGCGGTCGCCACGTCGCGACCGACTCGAGCAGCGCGTCCAGCCCGAGCACGAGCGGGAAGAACACGAACTGGTAGATGCTCCCGCAGAACAGCACG
>CAZOLL010000409.1:0-4321 GCA_964580365.1 uncultured Phycisphaeraceae bacterium | reverse complement strand
GAGTCCTGGTTCTTCTCGTCCTTCGGCTGGAAGGTGCCGATGCCGACGCGGTCCTTCTCGGACAACAAGAGCCGGTGCACGCGGACGTGGTCGAGGATCTTCTCCCAGTCGCCCCCGTGCTTCTCCATCAACTGCGCGTGGTACCAGCGGCACATCGGGCAGAGGTCGCCCGGCACGCCGAGGCGGTATTCGGCCGGGCGGCGCTTGTTCAAGTCGGCGAGGATCTCCTTGCGCGCACTCTCGGGGACGAGGAGCAGCGGCTCCTCGTGCATCGGGCACGGCTCCCAGTCGGCGTCGATGTCCATGCGCCACGAGTAGGTGAACAGCGCGCCCTGCTTCGTGCGCGAGTACGCCTGCAGACCTTTCTTCAAGAGGCGCGCGATCGTCGACTTCGACGAGCCGACCGGGCCGTGCAGGAGGAGCACGCGCTTCTCGACGCCGAAGCCGAACGCCGCCGACTTGATGTTGGCGACGAGGCGCGACAGCGAATGGTCGAGCCCGAAGACCGCGTCCTTGCCGTTCTCGATCGGGTCATCGAAGAACTTGTAGTGCTGGATGTCGTCGCCGAGGTCGGGGCGCGGCTCTGACCCGTAGCTGAGGATCATGTCGTAGAGCCGCTGGTACGCGTTGCGGATGATGAGCGGGCTCTCCTGGATCAGGTCCAGGTACTCGGGCAGCGAGCCTTCCCAGTGCAGCTCGCGGAACTCGGAGGGGTTGATCCGCTTGCGAATGAGACCGAGGTAGTCCGACTTGCCAGGCATGCGCGCGCCCTCCGCCATCCGTGAACGCTCGACGGGACGCGCGCGACACTAGTGCGGCGCGGCCGACCCGCTCAAGCCTCAACATCTTCCAGACTGGTTCGGCCGACCTTCAGCCGTTCTTGAGGTTTTCCCGTCGCGCGCGGCGCGCGGCGGCCGAGGCGGCGAGGAGAAGCGACGCGGCGACGAGCGCGCCGAGGCCCGCGAGGCCGACGCCGGCGAGGAAACTCGCCGGCCGGTAGCGGAAGACGACGGTCGACTTGCCCGCCGGCACCGGCACGGCGCGGAAGGTCCAGTGCGTGCGAAGGATCCGCGTCGCGTCGCCACTCACGGTCGCGTTCCAGCCGGGGAAGTCGTTGTCGGCGAGGACGAGGAGCGCGGGTCCGTCGGCGTCGACTTCGACGGTGACGGAGTTCAAGCGGTAGCGCGTGATCGATGCGCTGCCCTTCCCGCCGAGCGGCGACGGCGCCGGTCCTTCGAGGAGCGCGGCCGAGTCGATCGCGCCGAGCAGCTCGGCGGGCGGCGCCGTGTTCACGTCGAGCGCGCGTCCGACGACGAACGCCCGCGGCAGCACGCGCGTGTTGCGGTACGCGTAGCCGACCTCGCCCGGTCCGCCGCCGAAGACCTTCTCGTACCCGGCGACGTCGAGCGGCGAACCCGTCACGACGAGGCCGAGGTTCATCACGCGGAGCAGCGGCGAAGCGAAGTCGATCTTGTTCCGCGAGTAGCCAGCGTAGTGCAGCACTCCCGCCTGCCGCTGCAGCACGTCGAACCGAGCGACGTCGAGCTGGTCGTAGCACTGCGGAGTCTGCAGCCCATACGCGTAGTGCGAGTTCGGCTGGAGGATGAGGTCTTCGCCGACGAACCGCAGCGGCCCGCGGCCCGCGGCGAGCGAGCGGTCGGACTCCGCGCGCAGGACGTCGGTGACCTTCGTCGAGGGGTAGACCCACGAGCGTGGGACGAACGCGTTGTAGTCGAAGCCGAAGAGGAAGAGCTCGGCGAGGACGATGAGCGGCGCGAGGAGGAGTCCAGGGCCGCCACGACACAGCCACAACGCGAGCAACAGACCCACGAGGATCCGCCACACGCCGCCCGAGGTCGGCGCCGGAATGCCGGAGGCGGACACCAACTCGCGTGGGCCCACGATCGACACGCCGTTTCTTTGAGCGTCGAGCGCGAGCAGATAGTCGCCATCTTCGGCGCGGCTCATGTCCACGGTCGTCGAAAGGGCGCCCGCCGAGGCGCGGATCTGCTTCGCGTCGAACCGCGCAACCTCGCGTCGACCGACGCGGAACGTTGCGGACTCGACGTCCGCGGGCACGCTGGCGCTCACGTCCAGTTCGACTCTCCTGACGCGACCCGAGGGGCCCGCGCTTTCCTCGTGTCGGCTGAACTCGAGGGCGAGGCCGCTCGGATGGGCAGGCACTGTTCGGACATCGGTGTTCTCGGACCGCGACACCTGCCAACAGGTCACGAGATAAGGGATCATCACGACGACCGGCACGCAAACGCACAGGCGCTGAATCGTCGAGAACAGTGATCGCCGTTCTTGAAGAGCGAGCGGCGCCAGGATCGATGCCCCGGCCACGTACAGCGGAAGCAGGCGAGTGCCCGCCGCGAGGTCGAACGGTGGAACGTGTCGCAGCAGCGTCGCGAACGGTCCGATTCTCGCTGCGAGGAGCCAGCCCAAGACCATGAATGAGCCGCACACCCAACGGACTCGGCGATTCGCGCCGCCAATGATGTAGGCGAGCGCGAGGAAGAGGACGAAGGCCCCGACGTACCCACCGTTCACGTCCGTGAACGACTCGGGGCCCCGGTAGCCAGAATCGCGGAGCGGGTTACCGAAGAGGTCGGGCTCGAAGGCGAGCAAGAGTCTCGGAAGAGAAGTGCCGGAGAGCTCGATCGCTCCGAAGATCAGCGCGCCGGCGCAGAGCGCGCCGAGCGTTGCAGCCCGTCCGTGCCTCGGCCGCGTCAGCAGCCACCACGCGGCGCCGACCAACGGAATCGCGATCAACCCGAGCTGCCAGGGTCGAGCCTCCGGCTCCATCGGCACCGTCGCCAACCGCTCGACGCGCCCATGCGACAACGCGAGGTACTCGACGAACGGCAACAACTGCGGCGCGGCGAACGCGAGCGACAGCGCGCCGACTCCCGCGAATCGCGGCAACAATCGCACGCCGTGCGAGAGGACCCACGCGGTCACCGCGATCCCGATCGCGAGGCTCGTCTCCGCATGCCCCCCATAGAACTGCAGCGCCATCGCCCCCGCGAGCAGCACGCTCTCTTTCGCGCCCGGCCTCTCCACGAACCGCTGCGCGAAATACATGCACATCGGCAGGCAGCACGAGACGTTGCTGAGCGAATAGAACAGCCAGACGACGTGGTACCCCGCGAGCATCATCGCCGCGCCGCCGGTCGCGGCCGCGACGCGCGCGAGGCCGAGCCTGCGCAGGAACAGAAAGCCGAAGTACCCCGCGAGCCAGAGCTTGATCACCGCGCCGAGCCACATGCCGCGCGGCACGTCCCAGAACACGAGCCACGTCGTGGGGAAGAAGAACGCCGACGAGAGGTTGCCGATGAACGGCACGCCGCCGCCCGACTCCGGCGACCACAGCGGCAGCTCGCCGCGACGCACCGCGTCGTGCATGAACTTCAGCCACGGATAGAAGACGAGCGCGTGGTCGGAGAGGAAGGGGTTGTGCGGCGCGAAGTCCGCAGGCCGCTTCTCGGAGAACGGCACGGCCTGCGCGTCGGAGTAGAGCGGGTCGACGCAGACCGGCGCCGTGCCGGGCGGGATGCCGCGCGCGAGGAAGACGAGGGCGACGACGAGGATCGCGGCGGCCGCGATCCGGCGCTCTCGTCGCGTCGTGCCCCGCGGCGCTTCGTTCATCTTGAGGTCACGCCCCCGCCGATATGATCCGGCGCCTTTCGTCCTGCGAGGTCGCTCGCGCGCTCATGATCAGTGCCGTCGTCCCCGTGTTCAACGAGGAACTCTGCCTCGAGAAGAACCTGCGCGCGCTCGCGGCGTTCCTGCGCCACCACGTGCGGGCCGCGGGCGAGGAGTTCGAGATCGTCGCGGTCGACGACGGCAGCCGCGACAAGAGCCGCGAGATCGTGAAATCGCTCGCGACCGAATGCCGCGTGAAGCTGCTCGAGAACGGGGTGAACCTCGGCAAGGGCGCCGCCGTCCGCCGCGGGATGCTCGAGGCGGAGGGCGACCCGGTGTTCTTCACCGACGCCGACCTGTCGACGCCGCTCGATCAACTCGCGCTGTTCCGCGAGAAGCTCGGCGAACCGAAGGCGGACGTCGTGATCGGCACGCGCAAGCACAAGGAAGCGACCATCGGCGTGCCGCAGAACGCTCTGCGCACCTACTTCGGCCTCGGGTACACGAAGCTCGTCAACGCGACGCTCGGCCTGTCGTTCACCGACTACACCTGCGGCTTCAAGCTGTTCCGCCGCGAGGCCGCGCGCGCGATCTTCGGCCGCAGCGTCGTGAACGGCTGGTCGTTCGACGCCGAGATCCTGTTCCTCGCGAAGCGCCTCGCGCTGAAGGTCGT
>CAZOLL010000408.1:612-4325 GCA_964580365.1 uncultured Phycisphaeraceae bacterium | reverse complement strand
CGCCCACAGTCGGAACGCACGCGCGTGGCGCGAGCCCTGCAACCCCTGGCGGTAGAAGTCGGGCAGGAGGGCGTGCCGGTCGGCGGAGTCCGCGAGGTAGCTCGGCTGCTCGTCGAACGCGTCCTTCAGCCAGCGGCCGTCTTTCACGAGGAGGCATCCCGCGTCGTTCGGCATCAGCATCCACTTGTGCGGGTCGATCGTGACGGAGTCGGCACGCTCGATGCCGGAGAGCCGCGGCGCGAGCGCGCGCGAGAACAGCGCGGCGCCGCCGTAGGCCGCGTCGACGTGGAAGAAGATGCGCTCCCGTTCCGCGACCGCGGCGATCTCCACCAACGGATCGAGGCTGCCGGTCGGCGTCGTGCCCGCGGTGGCGACGATCGCCATCGGCAGGAGGCCGCTCGCGCGATCCGCGGCGATCGCTTCCGCGAGTCGGTCGACGCGCATGCGGAAGCGCGCGTCGCTTTCGACCTTCACGAGCGCGTCCTGTCCTAGGCCGAGCACGTCGAGCGAGCGGCGGATCGAGAAGTGCCCGTGGTCCGACGCGTACACGCGCGCGCGTCCGGCGAGGCCGCCGATGCCGCGCTCGCGCACCGCGTCACCGATGCGGTCGCGCGCGATCTTCAGCGCGGTCATCGTTGCGGGGGTGCCGCCCGTCGTGAAGTGTCCGTACGCCGTCGCCGGCAGGCCCGCGAGCTTCGCGAGCCAGACGATCACGCGCTCCTCGATCGCCGTCATCACCGGGCTCTGCAGGAACGAGCCCGCGTTTTGGTTCAACACCATGACGACGGTCTCGAACAGCGCGGCGATCGGGATGGGCGACGGATTGAACTGGCCGAAATACCGCGCGGAGCCGATCGCCATGCTGCCGGGGAGGATGCGCTCTCTCAGGCGCGTGATCATCGGGTCGAGGCCGCTGCCCTTGCGCGGTAGATCCTCGTCGTACTCCGCGCGGAGGCGCGCGGCGTCGCTCTCGGGAGCGACGCGACGCTCCGAGATCGTCGCGAGGTGCCGCGCGAGCACTTCGGCGATCGCGTCCGACGCCGCGCGGAACTGGTCGGGCGAGAGATCGAGCGGGTGGGACAAGGCGCGCCGCCGGGATGGACGAAGTGGGCGGATTCTAGGTGCGCACACCGACGCGGCTATGCTCTGACGCCATGTCGAGTCCGACCAGCACCGCGCTTCCCGCCGACCGCGTCGCCGCGCTCATCGCGTCCGCGCGCGAGGCGCGCGACCATGCGTACGCGCCGTACTCGACGTTTCGCGTCGGCGCCGCGCTGCTCGGCGCGAGCGGGCGCATTCACCTCGCGGCGAACGTCGAGAGCGCGTCCTACGGCCTCACCGTGTGCGCCGAGCGCAACGCCGTGGCGCGCGCCGTGTTCGACGGCGAACGCGAGTTCGCCGCGCTCGCGATCGTCGCCGACTGCGACCCGATCGCGTCGCCGTGCGGCGCGTGCCGGCAGGTGCTCTCGGAATTCTGCGGCGCGTCGATGCCGGTCGTGATGGCGAACCTGAAGGACGCGCCGCGCGTCGAGCCGCTCGGCTTCCTCCTCCCCCACGCGTTCTCGCGCGGCCCACGCAACCCGGCCGACTCGCGCCGGCCGAGCGATCGAGGAGGCGGCGCATGCGCGTGAACATCGTCCACCCGCGCGTCGAGAAGTTCCTGCTCGAGCAGTGCGGCGCGTCGCCCCCCGCGTTCCGCGCGATGGAGCGCGCCGGCAAGCGCCTCGGCCTGCCGCTCATCGATCCGCAGGTCGGCCGCCTGCTCGTCGTGCTGGCGCGGCTCGTGAACGCGCGCCGCGTGCTCGAGATCGGCACCTGCATCGGGTACTCGACGGCGTGGCTCGCGACCGCCGTCGGCAAGAACGGACGCGTCTTCTCGCTCGAGCTCGACCCGGAGCGGGCGCGGATCGCGCGCAAGAACCTCGAGTCCGTCGGAGTGTCGAAACGCGTCCGCGTCGTGGTCGGCGACGCGAAAAAGACCATGCGCTCGCTCGCCGGGCGGTTCGACCTCATCTTCAACGACGGCGACAAGCGCATGTACCCGGCGATCGCGCGCGCGGCGGAACGCCTCCTCGTGCCGGGCGGTCTCCTGGTCTCGGACAACGCGCTCTGGGGTGGACAGGTCGCGGCGCGCGGCGGCGACGCCGACACCCGCGCGATCCGCACGCACGACGAGCGCTTGATGCGCTCGCGCGCATTCGATTCGATCATTCTTCCGGTCCGCGACGGCGTGCTCGTCGCGCGCCGCCGCTGAACACGAGAGGAAGCGTCATGAAGAAGCTGTTGATGATCGTGGTCTTGTTGGCCGTCGTGCTCGCGGCGGTGGTCGCCTTCGGCGGCGGAGCGCTGCTGAAGACCGGAGTCGAGAAGGGCGGCACGTGGGCGCTGGGCACCAAGACGACGTTGAACAGCGCGTCGCTCGGTCTCGGCACCGTCTCGATGAAGGAGCTGCGCATCCGAAGTCCAGAGCCGTTCAAGGAGGCCGACGCCTTCCAGGTGGACGAGATCGCCGTGAAGGCGCAGCTCGGCTCGCTGATGACGGACACGATCGAGATCGACTCGATCGACATCGTCGAGCCGGAGATCGGCCTCGAGTTCTCGATGAGCGGCACGAACATCGGCGCACTGATGAAGAACCTCGAAGCGCGCCGCACCGGCAAGGAGCCCGAGAAGCCCGATGCGGACGGCGAGCAGCCCGGCAAGGCGCTGCACGTCGGGCGCGTGACGATCACGAAGCCGAAGGTGAAGCTCGCGCAGTCCGCGCTGCTCTCGGCCAGCCAGACGATCGAGCTGCCGACGATCGAGCTGACCGACCTTGGCGGCAGCGGCGGCAAGGCCGACGGCAAGACCAAGATGGGCCTGCCGGAGCTGATCGAGCAGATCTTCGGCGCGATCCTCGCCGCGCTCGGTCAGAGCGGCAAGCTGCCGGGCGACCTCGGAGCGATCCTGAACGGGGATCTCGCGAACGACTTCTTGAAGAACGTGAAGGGCGACGTCGGCAAGCTGCAGGATCAATTGAAGAAGGACGTCGGCGCGAAGGCGGAAGAGCTGAAGGACAAAGCGAAGGAAGCGGCCGACGAGGCGAAGAAGAAGCTCGAAGGCCTCGGCGGCCTGCTCGGCGGCGACAAGAAGTAGTCCGCCCGATCGAACCTCAGCGGAACGCCCGCGCGAACCACGCGCGGAGGCGAGCGCCGAGCGACGGCGGCGGGCCGTCGGTCCGGATGTCCTTCACTCCGGTCTTGTGGCACTGCGTGCAGTACACGAACAAATGAACGAGGCCCGCGTCGCGCTCGTCGAAATGACGGCGCCAACGGGCCTCGCGATGTCGACACCACGCGCAGAAGACCTTCCCAGCCTCGGCGCCCGCGATCAGCGGCCGAACGCGCTCCGCGACCTGGTCCATCTCCGCGTTGGAGTAGCGTTGTTCCGTGCAGCCGTCACCGAGGGTCGCCATCGGCGAGAGTCATAGCAGACGATCCGTCGCTCACTGCTGTTGCGCCGAGTACAGACCGCTCGCCTTGAGGCGGTACTTCACGCCGGCCGTCACGTTGCGGGCCTTCTCCTTGACGTTCGCGCTCAGGCCGTCCTGCTTCGTCACGACGCCCTTCTGGAAGCGCAGCATGAACCTCGCCTTGGGGTCGCCGGTCTGAACGCGAGCCAGCTCGGTGCAGAACTTCGTGAGCACCGGGTGGCGCACGGGGCGGACGAAGGTC
>CAZOLL010000408.1:0-602 GCA_964580365.1 uncultured Phycisphaeraceae bacterium | reverse complement strand
GTGCAGAACTTCGTGAAGTCGACCTTGAACTTGCCGTCGCGACTCGACCACACGCCCTGGTACGCGCCGGCGACCAGCGCACCGTGGTTCGACAAGGCCGTCAGTTCGGTGTCGTCGTTACCGCTGCTCGCGATCGGAGGATCGTCCCCGTACTGCTCATATCCGACCGCGGAGAGCGGGCCGACCCAGTGGCCGACGATCGGCGATCCGGCGAGCGACGCTCCGGCGAGGACGAGCAGGGTGGCGAGGGTGGGAACGAGGGTCAGGATGCGGATCTTCATGGCGTGCTCCGAGTCGGTCTCCAGGCGGGCACGCGTCCAATCGAGCGGCCGGAACTGGAGATGGAGCTAGATCCGAGCGCTTGGGACGGTGTCCCGCTCATTCCGCGAGAATCTCGGGAGCGCGCCGAGAACGCGCGAACCCGCGTCGCCGCCGGGCGTCTTGCGCATCCCAGGCGTTACGCTCGTTTCCTCGATGCCTCCCGCGCGCGTTCCCCTCATCGTCGGCAACCTCGGAGCGCGCGCGATCATGGCGGTCGCGAAGGGGGAGCGACCCGAGAGGGACCCGCTGCTCGATTCGTTGGCGCGCCGCGCCGACGAAGG
>CAZOLL010000407.1:354-4382 GCA_964580365.1 uncultured Phycisphaeraceae bacterium | reverse complement strand
CGAGAAGGCAAGCGTGCTGGCGAAGGCGGGCGAGCTGAAGGCGGCGCTGAAGGCCGCCGGCATCGTCGCGCACGTCGACGACCGCGATCAGTTCAAGCCGGGCTTCAAGTACAACGAGTGGGAGCTGAAGGGCGTGCCGGTGCGCGTCGAGCTGGGCCCGCGCGACGTCGCGTCCGGCAACTGCGTGGTCGCGCGCCGCACGGGCGGCGACAAGGAAACGGTCCCGCTCGCCGGCGCGGCGAAGCGCATCCCCGAGGTGCTCGACGAGATCCAGAAGCTCCTGTTCGAGCGCGCGCTCGCGTATCGCAATGCCAACACGCGCGAGGCGAACAGCTACGACGAGATGAAGCAGATCCTCGACGGCCCGGGCGGGTTCATCCGCATGAACTGGGACGGCGACCGCGCGACCGAGGAGCGCATCAAGGACGAGACCAAGGCGACGATCCGCTGCCTCGAGCACAAGAACAGCGAGCCGACCGGAAACGACCCCGTCTCCGGCCGGCCCGGCAAGCACCGAGCGACGTTCGCGCGCGCGTACTGAGCGGCGCGCGAACGCCGCGTCGTCGTCAGGGGTAGAAGACGAGGCTGTGGCCCATCGAGTGGCTGTGGACGTTGCCCAGCCACAGCGACGTGTGGTTGGGATTCATCGAGAGAGACCCGAAATACAGCTCGACGCCGTAGTACGCGGGCGGGATCAGCGCTGGCAACGGGATCATGAACCCGCCCGTCTTCCCTGACGCCCCCGAGTTTCCGACGGTCGGGATCGGGTACCAAGGAACATTGGCGCCACCGGGGTAGGTGTCGTGGGTCGTCCCACCGACCCAAACCGCGCTCGAGAGCATCGCATTGGTGAGCGTATCGATCTGCGGGACGAGCCGCGGCTTCTCAGGTGGCGCGGTGAGTAGGACGGGTCCGTACGGACCGCCGGTGGCGATCTGGGTCACCGCGCCGCAGGGCGACGCCCACGGCGCAACTCCTCCGAGGTTTCCGAACATCAGGTGTGCCGCCGGACCGCGCGACGAGTTCTCGTCATAGGTGAGGAAAGCCAGGTAGGACGTGCCGTCCGCGGAGGGGGAGTTCACCGCAGAGAGCGTTCGTGCGCCGGAGCCGGAGTCGAATCCGTTCGCATAGTGGGCGTTCCACCCGCCCGGTCCATACTTCCCGTTGATGGGGATCGTCACCGCGTCGACGACGCGCAATCCCGCCATCCACTCTTCGTTCGGGCTGAGTCGAGCGAGGTTCGATGGAGCTAGCGGGCAGCAGGTCCACAGGAAGTAGGAGAATGAACTGCAGAGGTTCGATTCGTCGTTGGAGTAGGCAAATCTCTGTGACTGGGGCGCCGGATTCGGAGCATCGGCGATGTAGAGAAGTGCGTTCTCACCCACTGGGATCACGACCGGCGGGTCGATCGGGATCGTGATCTCCGTAACGCCGCCCGGCTTGATCGCGTTCACGACGAACTTGAGGTCCTTCGCTTCAAACAACGTCGTCGACGCCGGGCCGTCCATCGTGGCATAGAACTGCGGGCCACTGCTCACCGAGATCGATTCCCATCCTCCCGCGGCGAACTGCGACGCGGTCGCCGAGAACGATGCGAGCCGGATCAACGGGATCGAGATCGTTTTCACGCCGGGATCCGTCACGACTCCGAACTCGATGGCGCTGACTTTCGCCGCGTAGGTGTTGGAGGCCGGGTCGAGCGTTGGAGCGTGCAGAATGCGCTCGTCGAAGACCTTCGCGATCCCGGTGTGCAAGCTGTCCCAGTTGAAGGGCAGCGTGTAGGGCCCCTCGATCCCGTTCATCAGCGCGAGGTAGTTGCCGACGCCGCCCTCGAACACGCCGACGTCGTCGATCACGGGCCCGAAGCCGTCGCTCGCGAGCGACTTGAACGTGATCGTCGTGGAGGCCGACGTCGCCGTGAACGGAAGATGGAACATCGCGAACTTCGCGGTCGCAGGGCTCGCGGTGACGGGCCCCTGGAACACGTAGTTCACGAGCCCGCCCGCCGACACCGTGCCGGTGTTCGCGACCGCACCGCTGTACACGCCGAACGACAACCGGTAGGTCCGGCCGATCGTCGTCGGGATCGTCGTCTCGATCGTTCCGAATGCACCCGCGCTCGTCCCCTTCAAGTCGAGAGACTTCGAGCCGGCGTGCGCGGCGTGCTGCGGCGTCGAGAGCCAATCGACGCCGGATGCGCCGCCGACCGTCCAGCCGCTGATCGTGGTCGCGCCGGACACGAGGCGCATGAAGCCGCTGCCCGACGGCGGCGTTTCCACGTAGGCGCCGTTCTCGAAGCTGCCGGCGCCGGCTCCGTGCGCCACGTCGATCAGGTTCGATCCGGCGTGCGCGTCTGGCGCGGCGGCGAGCGCCGCGGCGAGTGCCGCGACGGCGAGGATTCGAGCGGCGCGCGAGTGCGCGAGCGGGGGATGCATGGCGATCTCCGGGAATTGTCGCAGCGCCACGGCGGCGGGCGATCCGCGCCGCGATGCTCCGACGGACCGATTCGACTGGGTGCCGCGGGATTATGGGGAATCCGCGGGACGATTGCTCCAACTCACTGCCCGAACGCCTCGACGGCGTTCGAGAGCGAGAAGCCGCACGGCGCGCGCGCGTCCTCGACGGCGAACTGGAAGAAGAGCGAGGTCCCCGCCGGGACTCCCGTCGGCCACCCGCCGCTGATCGACACGCCACCGGCGTCATTGGCGACCGCGGGGAGCACGAGCACCGGAGGATTGGCGACCAGCGTCCCGCACGCCGATTCGAACGGCGACGCGGTCGTCGCAGCGACGAGCAGGCAGCGCGCGAGCGCGGGCGCCCCCGTCATCGAGAGCGTCGAGTAGCTCCCGCTCGTCAGACGGCCGGATCCGACCAGCTTCGGTGCGGGCACGTTCTCGCTCGGCGCGCTCGCGCCTCCGCGGTTCTTCCAGGGGAACCCCGGGAGTTCGGCGGTCGCGATCCGGAAGATCAAGAACTCGGCTTGGCCGTCGGGTCCCGGGTTCGAATTGAACGCGCTTCCGTCGCCCGGGAAGCGGTCGAACCACATCCAGCGCGCAGCAGCGTTGATCCCGCACGCGACCGGGAAGACTCCGCCGGCGGAGGCGTTGGTCTCGCCGAACACGAGCTTCCCGAACCCGCCGTCGACGAGCCCGCGCCATCCGATGCTCCCCGTCGTCGGGCCGAGCTTGTGGTTCGCGAGGTACACGTACATGTTGATCTCGAGGAAGGACGGGGCGCCGCTCGTCAGGTCGTAGTCCTTGCCGGTCGCGAACACGCGCCACGCGCCGGGGCGCGGGTCGACGCCCGTGTAGATCGGTGCGTTCGCGCCGTACCAGAATTGCCCGAGCAGACCCTGCGACTGCGCGTCGTCTCCCCACGCGGCGATGTAGAGGTAGGTGTCGGACGTGTTCGCCTGGATCGAGTAGCTCTCCGGTCCGGAGCCGCAGCTGAAGATCTGACCCGCGTCGACGTTGATCACGGGCGGCACTTCGAATCCGAACTTGATCCCGTTCTCGTCCCCGATGCCGAGGACGTAGGCGTTGTCGGCGGTGACCGTCACGTTCACCTGTGCGGAGAGCGAGGGAGCGATCGCGAGGGGCGCGATCGACGCGACGATCGTCACGAGCAGCGAGCGGTTCATCGATTCCTCCCTTCCATCGACACGGATCTCGTCCGCCCGCACGCGGCGAGCGGTTCGATCTCGCGGCAGAACGAAACCCATGCCAATCGCGTCGGGGGCCGCGCTGACCTTTACAGCTCGCTCTCGACCGTGCGACACTCCGCCCCGGGAGGACGTGAATCGATGCCCGGGCCTGCGGACGACGCCGCCGTCTGCGACTTCCTTCTGCTGCTTTCGAGCGATCTCGAAAGCGGGGGCCCGCGCCCGCTTTCCGACTACCTCTCGCGGTTCCCCGACCACGAGCTCGCGATCGCGCGCGAGTACCTCGCTTCGCTTCCCCAAACGAACGGCGCGGTGAACGGTGCGGCGTCGCCGGCGCCGAGCGCCGCGGAAGCACCGTCCCGAGACG
>CAZOLL010000407.1:0-344 GCA_964580365.1 uncultured Phycisphaeraceae bacterium | reverse complement strand
GATCGCGATGACGGTCGAGAGTCGCGGCAGCCCCCGCTCGGAGCGCCGCTTCCTCGCCGAGGCCGGACTCACCGGCCGGCTCGATCACCCGGGCGTCGTGCCGGTGCACGACGTCGGCCGCACGGAGCACGGCCGCTCGTTCTTCACCATGCGCCTGATCCAGGGGCGCACGTTCAAGGACGTGATCGACGAGCTGCATCGCGGAGACGGCAACGCGTCGTTCGCGCGCGCGCTCGATGTCATGGCGAAGGTCTGCGACACGATGGCCTACGCGCATTCGCGCGGGATCGTGCACCGGGACTTGAAGCCCGCGAACGTGATGACCGGAGAGTTCGGCGAGGTGT
>CAZOLL010000406.1:0-4398 GCA_964580365.1 uncultured Phycisphaeraceae bacterium | reverse complement strand
CGTGACGTCGGCGGGAAGAGTCTGCGCGCGCTCTCGTTCGCGGAGCGCGGCGAGCGGCTGCGCAAGCTCGCGGACCTCATCCACGAGAAGCGCGAGCCGTTGATCGAAGCGGGCATCGTCAACGCGGGGAACACGCGCGGCGACGCCAAGTTCGACGTCGACGGGGCGGCCGCGACGCTCGCGGCCTATGCGGACCTGGCGGCCACGCTCGGCGCCGGCCGTTGGCTCGTCGACGGCGCTCCGGAGCCGATCGGCCGCTCCGCGAAGCTCGCGGGACAACACGTGCTGGTGCCCATCGAGGGCGTCGCGGTGCACGTGAACGCATTCAACTTCCCCGCGTGGGGTCTGCTCGAGAAGGCCGCGTGCGCGTGGCTCGCCGGCGTCCCGGTCGTGACGAAGCCCGCGACGGCGACGGCGCTGATGGCGTGGCGCCTCGCGGAGATCATCGTCGAGTCCGGCATCCTCCCCGACGGTGCGTTCTCGTTCCTCGCCGGCCCGGCCGCCGATCTGCTCGACCACGTCGACGAGCGCGACGCCGTCGCGTTCACCGGCTCGTCCGACACGGGCGCGTGGATGCGCGGGCTCGAGTCGGTCCGGAGGAAGTCGGTCCGGATGAACGTCGAGGCCGACTCGCTGAACGCCGCGGTGCTCGGGCCGGACGTCACCGGCGAAGAGACGTTCGACCTGTTCGTGAACGACGTCGTGCGCGACCTGACGCAGAAGGCCGGGCAGAAGTGCACCGCGATCCGCCGCGTGTTCGTGCCCGAGTCGTCGCTGGACGCGGTGAAGGACGCGATCGTGCCGCGCCTCGCCGACGTCAAGGTCGGCGATCCGTCGCACGAAGGCGTCACCATGGGACCGATCGCGACCGCCGGCGCGCTGAAGAACGTTCGCGAAGGGCTCGCGCGGTTGATCGCCGAGACGCGCGTCGTGCACCGCGGCGAGGCGAAGTTCGCGCGCCGCCCCGACCGCGCCGACAAGGGGTTCTTCCAAGAGCCCGTGCTGCTCGAGATCGAGGACGCGGCCAAGGCCGACGCCGCGCACGCGATCGAGGTGTTCGGCCCGTGCGCGACACTGGTGCCGTACCGCGAGACGGCGGCGATGCTGAGCGACGTGAAGCGCGGTGGCGGCGGGTTGGTCGCGTCGATCTACACCGACGACCGCAAGTTCCTTCGCGAGGCCGTGGACGGACTCGCGTCCGCGCACGGGCGGTTGTACCTCGGCTCGAAGAAATCGGCCGGCGGTTCGCCAGGCCCGGGCACCGCGCTCCCGCAGCTGAAGCACGGAGGGCCGGGTCGCGCCGGAGGCGGCGCCGAGCTCGGCGGCGTTCGCGGGCTGCACCACTACATGCAGTGCGTCGCGCTCGAGGGGTACGGTCCCCTGGTCGACTGGCTCGTCAAGGGCTGACGGCGCGCGGAGTCACCGGCTCCAGAGACTCTCCGCGGTCGCGAGCAGCGGTCGGTCCTCGATGCGCAAGTAGCGGCGGCCGTCGGTCCAACGGAGTTCGGCGAACGGCATCGCGATGCTGCTGTGGAGGCTGACGAGCATCGGTATGTGGTGGTACTCGGCGTCGGCGTCGCCTGCGCGCGCGATCGTCGCCACGGCTCCGCGCAGCGACTCCTTCTTTCGCGTGACGGTCGCGATCATCAGGAAGTTCGCCTGCGGGCGGAACACGAGCGAGTGCGCGGCGCCTCCGAGGTTGATCGTCCGAAGGGAGCGTTCCGCGACGTCGACGACCGCGACGCCGCGATCGCACGGCAGAGCGAAGTGCTGGCCGTCCGCTCCGAAGCGGATGCATGGGCGCGGCACCTCCTCGCACCCGACGTCGCCGATCGGCGCGACGGCGCCGTCCGCCGACGAGATCGTGACGAGCTTCGTGCCGGAGACCGCGACCAGGTACGAGTCGTCCGGGGCCCACTCGACGAACGCAACGTGCGTCGTCTTCGGCAGCTCGACGGTGCGTTCGACCGTGCCGTCGGCCCCGAGGACCAACACGCGCGCGGCGCGCTCCTGGGACTTCTCCGGCGGAAGGTCCGTCTGAACCACGGCGAGGCGCGAGCCGGCGTGCGACCAGGTGGGCGACGCGATCGGGCCGCCCTTGCTCTCGAACACGGTCTTCACGGAGCCGCCGGCGAGGTCCGCGACCAGCACGCGCGCCTGACGGCTCTCGATGTACGGATCCCACGTCGTCACCGCGACGGCGCCCGAGTCGGCGCGCCACGCGGGGCCGTGCGTGTTGTCGAACGAGAGGTCGGCCGCACCGAGCGTCTTCGGATCGGCGCCGTCCGCGCCGGTCACGACGATGCGGTACTTCGCACGCACGCGGTCGAAGTCGAGCCGGTCGGACTCCTTCGCGATCTCGGGCGCGCCTTCCTGCGGTGCGGGCGCGTCGGCGTCGAGGAATGCGATCCGCTTCGCGTCCGGTGAGTGCCGGAACGAATGCGCGAACTTCGACGTCGTGAACGGCGGGCCCTCCTTCGGGAGGATGGCGCGGACGGCGGACGGTTCGACGTACTCCTGCATTGCGCAGGTTCCGACGACGAACGCGAGGACGGCGAGCATGAAGGTCTCCGAACGGCAGTATCGGATTGAAACCCGTCTGGACCGCACATGCAACCGCGTGGCGATTCCCCGCGAAGGGCGAGGCCGCTACCGTTTCGTCTCGGAGGTGCCGGAGATGCGGGGTCGGATTCTGCGAGTCGTCTGCGTTCGGGTCTCGCCGGTCGTGCGGGCAGCGCGACTTGCGTCGGTCGCGTTCGTCGCGCTCGTCGCACCGCTCGCCTTCACGGGTTGCCGGACGGCGCTCGTCAAGCTGTACCACGGCCAGTCCGTTTCGGTCACGCTCGACTCCGAGCCGCGCGGAGCGACGGCGTACCTGGTGCCGCTCTCCGAGTGGACGCGGCCCGACGGCACCACGCTGCTCTCCGACCCCGAGCGCCTCGAGAACTACCGCGTGCGCGAGGGCGTCACGCCGGTGACGGTGTCGCGCGTGATGCACCGCTTCGAGTACGTCGCCGTGCTCGGCGACAAGAAGAACCACTCGACGATCACGCCCGGCATGGTCGCGAAGCTCCCCGACGGCCGCACGGACACCGCGTTGCTCTCGCTCGTCTCGCCATGACCGAAGCGCGTCCGGAGAAGCGGTCCGCGCTCGCGTCGTTCGCGCGCAGGAAGGCGCTGCCCGCCGCGGTGTACTTCGTCGGGGCGTGGTACGCGTCGACGTACCTGCTGCACCTCAGCGGCGGGGCGCTCTGGCTGCCGATCGAGTGGCGCGAGGTCGTGAAGATCCTCGGCGTCTTCCTCGGCATGTGCGTGTTCGGGCTGACGCGCGCGCGCATCGCCGCCGCCGAGGAGGCGGACGCCGCGCACGGCCACGGAGCGGCGAGTCACGAGAAGACGCACGCGCGCCGCTACGCGACCGCCATCGCGCTGGTCGTCGCCGCGATCGTCCTGCTCGCCGCGTACGTCGGGCTGCGCGCGCGTTGCGTCATCGAGTGGACGCCGCCGCAGGCGTGGCGCGAGCATTACGCGTCCGCGCCGGTGCCCTCGTTCGTCGACGTCGAGCGCGGAACGGTGTACCTGCCCGCCCTCCTCCCCGATGCGCTCGAGGCGAAGATCGCCGCCGCGGAACGCGCGCCCGACAACCACGGCCAGCTCGACGGCATCAGCTACCTGCTCGCCTACGCGCCCGACGAGCTGTTCGACGAGCTCACGGTGAACGGCCGCGGAGCACTCGCGTGGACCACACTCTTGTTCCTCCTGCTGCACCTCTCGATCCTCGTCGCGGTCTCGGTCGCGCTCGGGCTCACGTTCGCGCCGGCTTCCGCGCTCGGAAAGCTGGTGGCACCGTGACGCTCCGCATGCGTTCCGCCGTGCTCGCCGCGTTCGTCGTCGCGGCCGGTTGCGCGCAGCCGCTGACGCGGCCTTCGTTGGAGCACGTCGGCGAGAGCGACTCGCTCGCGGAGTACGCGGAGCCGCCGCGCGGCGGCGGCCGCGGAGGCGTGGAGCGCCTCGGCGACAACCGCTTCCGCGC
Organism: uncultured Phycisphaeraceae bacterium; assembly: GCA_964580365.1. Taxonomy (GTDB): domain Bacteria; phylum Planctomycetota; class B15-G4; order B15-G4; family JADJEK01; genus CAZBOK01. The sequence continues at coordinate 365 of CAZOLL010000406.1, read as the reverse complement.
CGCGTGCCGCGACTTCGCCGAGTCGGCGGTCGAGCAGAAGTCGGCGGACCTGTGCTGGGCCGCCTGCGTGGAGTCGATCGACCGTTTCGAGCGGCACGGCGCGCGCGACCAGCGCGCGATCGCGGAGGAGGCGGGCTGGGTCGCCGACTCTCGCGGCGGCGACCCGACGACGATCATGCTCGCGCTCAACCCGTCGATGAGGCGCGCGTGGACGGCGCGCGGGGCGAAGAGCTTCACGATCGGTTACCCGTCGCAGGACCGCTTGATCTCGGTAAGCCAGCGTTTGAAGCACAGGAAGCGCATCCCGCCACCTTCGAAGCGCTGCGGCCGGAAGCTCTCGGATCCGCTCGTGATGTGGCCGTCAC
>CAZOLL010000405.1:0-4422 GCA_964580365.1 uncultured Phycisphaeraceae bacterium | reverse complement strand
GAACGCGGCAAATCGCTCGCGGTCGCGCAGGGCGGCCGACGGGCTCGCGCCGGACGCGGATGGATCCTCCCGGGACCCGGCGTTCAGCTCCGACATCGCGCCGCGCCTCCCGGCGCGCCGCTGCACGTCGGTCAGGGCGTCGAACGCGATTCGGCGCAGGAACGACCAGAACGAGCCGAGACCTCGCTCTTCGAAGCGCGGCAGGGCGCGCAGGAGCTTGACGCTCACTTCCTGCACCAGATCCTGGGTGTCGAGCAGGCCGCGCTCGGCGGCCGGAAGCCGCGAGTGGAGCAACGCCAGGAGACGGGGGCGGAAGCGGGCCAGCAGGTCGTTCGCGGCTCCCGTCTCGCCGGCGCGGATCCGAACCAGCAGCTCGCCGGTCCGCAGCAGGTCGTCCGATTCTGCCCGAGCATCCACCGGCGTGATCCTAGGAGTCGCGACCGCTTCGGGCGTGCAGGCCCGGATCGATGTCGCCGATCAGTCGGGGTCGCCCGACAGAACCCACGCGGCCCAGTCGCGCAGTGGAGCGCCGCGCGCGCGCAGTGAGGCTTGCGCTTCCCGCAGCGCCTCGAGCGCCGGGCGCCGCTCGCTCCACAGGCGGCGGTCGAACTCGACCATCAGATCGCGCGTCGCGCGATCGCCGACTCGCCACGTCGAGCTGATGACCGTGCGCGCGCCGGCGGCGTGGAGCGCGGCGCGCAGCGAGGCGAGCGCCGCGCTGCCACGCGGCTCGCCGGCCGCGGTCCTGCACGCCGACAGGACGACGATTCGCGTCGCCGCGAGGTCGAGCCCCGACAGCTCTTCCGCCGTGAGCACGCCACGCCCGCTGTTCGCCCCGGCGCACGCGAGTCCGCAGCGCGAGTAGGGCGCGAACGCCTGCAGTCGCGCGGCTCCCGGTGCGTCGCCTCCCAAATCGACCCAGCCGTGCGTGGCGACATGCACGAACCCCGCCCGCTCCACCGAGTGCGAGATCGCGTCGCGCGTCGCGTCTCGCCCTGTGAGATGGACCGAGCGCGCGTCTGGACCGAATGCGCTGGCGAACTCCGCGCGGATCGCCTCGCCCTCCGGGGCGGTCTCCGGCAACGGCGCGAACACTGCGCGGCCCGGCTGCGGTGCGCCGTAGTCGACATCGCTGGCCACGACGAGAGACGCCGGCGGCCCGGCGTCGGGCGCCCGCGGAGCGAGCGAGACGGCCACATGCACCGCGACGCGATCACACCATCGGCCATCCCCGCACGGAAGCGCCCCGAACGGAACCAGAGCGAGCGCCGCCGACGGCACCACTTCGATCCGATCCGCCCCGTCGAGGGCCTCGCGGAGCGGTTCGAGCACGAGTTGCGACACCGCTGCGCCTGCGGCACGCTCCTCGCCTGCGGAATCCTGCAGCACGGGTTCTCGGAGCCCGCGCGTGAGGTCCGGCGCGGCGGCGACGATCGTGGTCCAACGCTCGACCGCCTGCTCGACCTCGGCGCTCGGGGCGAGGTCGACCCACGCGAGCGCGCGACCCGCGCGCACTACGAAAGCCGCGATCCACGGAGTCCCTGGTTCGCCGGCCAGCGGCGAGCGCGCGTATTCGACGAACGCCACCGCCGCCGCATGCGGCGCGAGCCGCGCCGCGACCGCAGCCGACGAGGGATCTGCCACCAGGGGCGAGCCGCCCGCAGCCGCACGCAGTTCTCGCTCCGCGCGCTCCGCGTCCTCGACCGCAGCGGTGAACCGCGACCCGACGTCGCCACACTCCGCAAGTTGCGCCGTTCTGCGGCGAGCCGCGCGCAGACGATGCGCGGCGCCTGCGGACGGCGATCGCTCGAGACGATCGAGTTCGCGCGGCAGAAACACTGCCCGCCGCGCTCGCTCGACGAGCACGAACGCTTGTTCGACGACGGCCGGCGTCTCCGGGTGGTGCGGAGCACGCGCCGCAAACGACAGGAGCGGTCCGAACACGACCTCGTCGAGGTCGAGGAACCGGGCGGCGTCGCGTTCGGAGCTCGCACCGGCCTGCACGGTCCGCACCCAGGCGCGGACTCGCGCCGCGTCCAGCAGGGCTCGGGCTTGGGCGTCGGTGTGGCCAAGCCGCCCGTGCGCTTCCGCCAGCGCGCGCGCGGCCAGGTCGGAATTGCGTCGCCGTTCGGGTCGTGGCGCCGCGAGCGCGAGCTCCAGCAGCTTCACGGCCTCGAGCAGGTTTCCGGCGAGAATCGACGTGAGCGCGAGTCGGATTCGCGCGTCGGCGAGCGATGGATGGTCCGCGGCGAGCGTCGCCTCACGCCGCTCGAGCACGCGGCGCTCCAGCCGCTCCGCGAGATCCAGCTCGGACGCATCCGCAGCGATGACCGCTCGCAGCATCAGCGTCTCGTCGAGCTCGCGCGGTCGCGTCGGGTACCGCTCCATGTCGAGCAGGACCAGGTCGAGCAGTCCCGCCGCCTCGGCGCCGCGACCCAGCCGAAACCGGGTCGACGCGAGGCTGCGACGAACCGACCGCAACAATGCATCACCCGGCGGGCGAGTCCGGCTCGCTTCCGGCTCCAACGCTTCGAGCACCTCTGACGCACCCGCGAGGTCTCCGAGCCGGATCCGCGAGTCCGCGAGATCGAGACGAGCGAACAGGATCTGCGGGTGGCCCGGCGGCAAGATCCGCTCGCAACGCTCCAGCGCGGACTCCGCGACGCGACGCGCGCCGGCGAGATCGCCCGCAGCCTCGAGCGCGAGCTGGGCGTGGACGCGGATCACCCGCCCCCCGTGGTCGCGCGGATCGAGCAACGTCTCGGACACTCCGAGCAGTCGTTGGAAGAGCGGGAGCGCGCGCTCGACGTCTCCGCGGTCCGACCACGCGCGGGCGAGCGTGAGCTCGGCGTTGATGCGGTCAGCGTCGGCGACGGGAGCCGACGCGAGCCGTGCGACGAGCGGCTCGACCAGCGCAATCGCCTCGTCGGTCCGCGACGACTCGAGCAGCGCTTCCGCCAGCCCCTGGGTCGCGGTGACGACGGCTTCCGCGTCCACCGGAGTCCGTGCCTGCGCCTCCGCCAGCAGGCCGCGATAGAGGTCGGCCGCGGACTCCGGCTCTCCGCAGCGGATCGATGCATTGGCCAGGTTGGCTCGCGCGATGCGCAGGTTCACTGCGCGGGAGGGGCCACATCGTTCGAGGGACTGGACCAGCTCGGCGTAGAGCGGCCGCGCCTCGGGCGCCCGATCCGACCCGTCGAGCGCGAGCGCGAGCAGGTTGAGGTCCGACTGCGAGCGGTGGTGGTCTGCGGGGTACATGCTGCGGTCGAAGCGCAACACGAAGCGCGCCGGCTCGACCGCTCCATCGCAGTCGCCGATGCCGATGCGCCGGTTGACTTCGTTCCGCAGCCACGCCGCGACGGCCCCGCTCCGATCCGCGCCTTCGACCGCAAGCAGGCGCGCGATCGTCACGTCGGGGTCGACGTCGAGGCCGTCGCGTGACTCGGCAATCACAGCGAGCCCCGCGTCGGTGTCGCGCGCGACGCGGACGACGAGGGTCGCGGACCCGCCGCCAGCACCGCGGGCGGCCTCGATCGTCACGCCAATCGCGGCTCCCGCGGTCGCCGCCACCTCGAGAAACGGGCGCGTGCCGCCGCCCCCGTTGTCGTTCGTCCGGGTCGACGCGTCCGGCAGGCGCACCCGCAATCGCGGGTCGAACTGCTCCGAGTCGACCCACAGGAACAGCGCGCCATCCGCCTGCGGCACGAGCTGGATCGTGCGGGTGGGCGGCGCGCCGCCGCCGGTCTCCGAGTCACGCTCCAGCGAGATCGGGAGCTGGAGGTCGACCGTGACCGCGACCGGGGCTTCGTCGGGTGGGCTTCCGACGGCGAGACACCCGGCGACGAACGGCGCAACCAGCGCGAGCATTCCAAGCCCCCGTGCACGGGATGGTAGTCGCACGCGGGCGCGGCGTCATCCGGCCGCTCAACCGAACTGGATCGTGAGCGCGGCCGTGGCCGCGTACCCGCGCGGAACACCGCCGTCGATCACGAACGCCTGCAGCGCGACGACGCCGGCAATGGTCGGCGGCAGCACCGCGGGCAGCGAGAACGCGCCGTTGCCGGCGCCGGCGCCCGACAGCGGGACGCTGACCTGCAGCGGCAGCAACGGGAACGGGTAGAGCGTGCAGCCGTTGCCGAGCGGCTGCGGGAACGCGACGGTGCCGAACAGGACGAGCGCGCTCGAGCCGCCGAGACCTCCCGTCAGGTCGAGCGTGACGCTCGCTCCGGGGTCGGGGCAACCGCCGAGTGCGAGCGCGGGGACGAAGCCGCCGGAACCCGCGCAACCGGTCCCGACTGTCGTCGTCGTGCCGACGCACGGCGGCGGGCCGATGTGGTAGTCCCAGATCCCGCGCCCATAGGTGCCGAAGCGCATCAGGTTCTTCGCGGGAACGGCCTCGACCGACCAGTAGGTCGTGATCGG
>CAZOLL010000404.1:0-4427 GCA_964580365.1 uncultured Phycisphaeraceae bacterium | reverse complement strand
GAGCGTGTTCGATCCGCGGATCCGTCCCGCGCGGGAAGCGGACGTCCCGCGCCTGCTCGAGATTGCGCGCCGTTCGTGGCTCGACGCGTTCGGCGACAAAGCGCCCGCGGGCGTGATCGAGCACTGGCGCCGCGCCGACTGGGCCGGTTCGCACTACCCGAAGCGCTGGCCGGCGATGCTCGTGTTCGAGGAGGACGGCCGCGTCGTCGGCCTCGTCGAGCCGAGCGACGCCGAGATCAACGGCCTCTGGGTCGATCCCGAGTGTCACGGCCGCGGCGCCGGCAGCGCGCTCCTTGCGGCGGGAGAGCAGCGGGTGCGAACGGAAGGTCACACACGCGCGTGGCTCACGGTGTCGGCGTGGAACGAGCGTGCGCAGCGGTTCTACGCGCGGCGCGGCTACGTCGAGACCGACCGCACGCGCGCGCGGCACCCCTGCGGCGTCGACTACGAGGACGTGCGGATGGAGCGCGCGCTCGACGCGCGCGTCGAGACGCTCGAGATCCGCTCCGCGACGCTCTCCGACCGCGAGTTCCTGACCGCACACGCGGCGGTCTCCGACACGATCACGCTCGACGGCGCGCTGTCGATCCCGGCCACCGCGCTGGAGCGTGCGCCGGTCGTCGTCTTGCTGCACGGCTCGCTCGGTCGCTCCGCGCGTGAAGGAGCGTGGGCGCACTTCTTGAACGACCTCGGCCTCGCGACGCTCGTCGTCGACGCGTTCCGCGGCCGTGGAATCAAGAGCACCGTCGACGATCAGGCGCAACTCGGTCGGCTCGCGATGGTGCTCGATGCATTCCGCGCGCTCGAGACGCTCGCCGCGCATCCGCGGATCGATGCCGGCCGCGTCGCGGTCATGGGCTTTTCGCGCGGCGGGCAGTCCGCGCTGCTCTCGAGCCTGCTGCGCTTCCAGCGCGCGCACCTGCGGCGCGCCGACCTCGCCTTCGCCGCTCACGCCGGTTTCTACGGACCGTGCAACGCGCGCTTCGTCGACGACGACCGCGTCGGGCCGGCGCCGATCCGCTTGTTCCAGGGCGACGCGGACGACTTCGTCGCGCTCGAGCCGTGCCGCGAGTGGGTGGCGCGGCTGCGCGCGGCGGGCGCCGACGTCGAGCTCGCGGTCTATCCGGGCGCGCGGCACGTGTTCGACGGCGCGGCGTTCCGCGAGCCGGCGCGCCTCGAGCGCGCGCAGGTGACGAAGCGGTGCAGGTTCGAGGAGCGCGAAGGCGGCGCGGTCGTGAACGTCGCGACCGGCCGGCCGTTCTCGTACTCCGACCCGTGCGTCGGCATCGGTGCGACGATCGGCTTCGACGCGGCGGCGCTCGCGGCGAGCCGCGCCGCCGTGCGCGAGCTGTTCACGCGGAGGCTCGGATGGGCGTGAGACGGACGTACCGCCTTTCGATCGCAGCGCTCGCCGCGTTGTCGCTCGCGTGCGCGCGCGACAGGCGTCGGCGGATCACGCGCCTGGTCTGGCAGAGAGCGGGGCGCTGAAGTCCGCGCCGTTCAGCGGAGCGGTCGACGGTTTCGCGCCGCTCGCGCCGCTCTCGACGTCCCAGCTCGGCCCCGACCGGCGCATGCCCGAGTCTCGCCTTCTCAGTCGCGCTCGCGGGTGTATCCCGCATCCTCGCCTTCGGTCGTCCACTTCGGCGCGGTCTCGCCGTCCGCAACCGCGAACGTCGCCCACGCGATGCCGCGCGTGACCGCGGCCATGTTCGCGTAGTCGAGCGTGTCGATCTCGTCGGAAGGCTGGTGATAGTCCTTGTGCAAGGACCCCGCGGAGATCGAGTGCGCGGGGATTCCGACGCGCGCGAGCGGCAGGTTGTCGGACTGCGGGAACAGCATCGCGGAGAGTTGCGGGCGTTCATAGAACCGCACGCCGACCGCGCGGCCGGCATCGGCGAGCTGCGCGCCGAGAGTCGAGAGCGGGAAGCCGGTGACCCACGCTTCGTTCTTCGCGATGTCGTCCGGCCGTCCGACCATCTCGATGTTGAGGTTGGCGATCGTGCGCTCCGGCGGGATCAACGGGTGCTGCGCGTAGTGGCTCGAGCCGATGAGCCCCACCTCCTCCCCGAAGAACGCGACGCACAGCACCGAGCGCTTCGGCCGCACGCCGTCCTTCGCCGCCGCGCCGAGCGCGCGCGCGGTCGCGATCATCGCGGCGACGCCGGACGCATCGTCGTCGGCGCCGTTGTAGATCGCGTCGTCCTTGACGGGTTTGCCCTTGCCGAGGTGGTCGTAGTGCGCGGTGACCATCACGACCTCGTCCTTCAGGGCGCCGCCCTCGAGCAGACCGCAGACGTTCCGCACCGACGCGGACGCCGTCGAACCGAGACGCATCGTCACGAAGCCCGACGCAGCGGCGGGAAACGCCGCCGCGAGCTTCTCGGCGGCCACGTACGCGATCGGGCAACGAATCCGCATGCGTTCGCCGCGCCCGGACTCCGGCGGCTTCGTCGACGTGAGAATCGCGCGCGGTCCGAGCCGCGCGAACTCGCCGGTCTTCGCGGCGACGTCCTTGTCGATCAGGACGACGACGCGTCCGCGGACGGCCGCCGCCTTCGGGATCGCGCCGCTCACGATGAGGAACGGCGCGTTCTCGATGGTCTCGAGCACGAGCGGAAGGCGTGCCACGAAATCGGCCCCTTCGATCAAGCCCTTCCCCTCGCCGGTGAGCGACACTTCGATCGCGCTCGACGCCGGGTCGAACTCGCCGGTGTTCCAACGCGCTTCCTGGAAGAAGTCTTTCGCGCCGGGCGGCGACACGAGCCCCGCGTCCGCGAACTGCTCGGCGATGAACTGCGCCGCCGCGTCGAGCCCGCGCGACGGCGTGCCGCGCCCTTCGAGCGCGTCGGACGCGAGGAACTCGAGCGACTCGCGCAGCGATGCGTCGGTGATCCCGTCGAGCGACTTCGCCACCGTCGGGTTTGGCGCGCCCGGCGCCGGCGGGTCGAGGAAGAGGAGCGTTGCGAGAAGGAGGTGGATCATCGAAGTCATCGTCCTGCGGCCGGCGTCGCGTAGAGGTCGATCACGCGCTCGAGCGCTCGACGGCACACCGGGCAGAAGCCGACGTCGTCGCGCGTGAACATCAGGCAATCGGAGCAGGGCCGGTACAAGCGCGTCGACTGGTAGCGCGCGCCTTGGAACGCGCCGACCAGCGGCGCCGCGCGGTCGAACGCCAGCATCTTCGCCGCTTCCTCGCGCTCCTGCGCGAACAGCTTCTCGAACTCGTCGGGGCTCGCGTTCTTCGCGGTCAGCTCGGCGCGACGCTTCTGCGAGGCGCCGGACCGCGAGTCGTACTCGTCCTTCCGCCACGGCGTCGGGATCGGCGTGCCTTCCTTCACCAGGTCCTTCCACTTCAGGTTCGCCGGGTCGAGCAACGCGGTGACGTTCGGCTCCCACGGCTCGACGGTGATCGGCGCGCTCGTGTCGTAGGCGACCTGCGACGTGTAGTACTCGTCGGCGAGCGCGGCGAAGTGGTGGCCGAACTCGTGGATGACGAGATAGCTCGCGACGTTCGAGTCCGCGGCCGCAGTGCAGTAGAGGTTGAAGATCCCGCCGCCGCCGTACTGCTTCTCGTTCAGGAGCACGATCACGAACTCGTAGGGCGCGGCGGCCGCGACGTCGCGCCACGCGCGGTCGTCGAAGATCAACGCGTAGCGCTCGGAGTCGAACGTGTTGTAGGCCGCGCCGAACGGCGAGTTGCGGTACACGCCGGAGCGCGGCCGCGTGACGCCTTCCTCGGCGGCCGCGACGTCGATCGCGCGCACGTTGAAGTCGGAGCGGCGCGAGCGATACGGCTCCTCCGAGAACAACGCATCGGCGAGCCGGCGCACGTCGGCGTGGAACTTCTCCATCTGTGCCGCCGTGTACCCGTCGCCGAGGAACAGCAGGTCGGCCTTGGTCTCGGGCGGTCCGCTCTCGAAGACGGTCCACACGTTCTGCGGCAGCGGCGTCGCGCGCTCGACCGTGCGGTCGGCGGGGTCGAGCTTCGTCGACCAGATCTCCGCGAACGCGAGCGACGCGTCGCGCTTGCCGATCTTGAGAGTGATCGGCCGCTTCGGCTCCGGGATGCGCACCGCGGCGGGGAACGTGCGAACGCGATCGCCGGCCGCTTCGTCCGTCGTCGACCACTCCTGGAAGACGGTGGCGAAGCCGCGGGACCACAAGAGGTCGCCGCTCTCGGCATCCGCGACCTCGACGCGGTACTCGCCGAGGTTCGTGTCATCGACGAGCGCCGTGCGGCTGCCGGGCCACGGCCCTTCGCGCCGCACGCGGTCGAGGCCGATCTTCTCCTCCTTCGAGTTGCCGGTCGAGTAGTAGTCGACGCGCCACGTCATGCCGGTGAAGTCGGCATCGAAGTCGGCGGGCGCGAGCGCGAAACAGAACGCGAGCGTCAGGAGGGAATCCATGTCCGGGCGATTCGAGCGGAC
>CAZOLL010000403.1:0-4427 GCA_964580365.1 uncultured Phycisphaeraceae bacterium | reverse complement strand
CGGGGGGCGCGCCGACCGGGGTGGTTGTTCGGGGGGGGCTGGGCCGGGGGTGCCGGGGCCCCGCGGGGGGGTGCGGTCCGGGCGGCGGGCGCGGGGGCGCGCCCGCCGCCGGGCGCACCGAGGTGCGCCGCCAGGAGATCGACCGCGCCCAGGCGAACGCGTTCGGCGGATACAACATGCCCGCGTCGATGGCGCGCCTCGAAGAGCTGCTCGGCGACGACCCGACGTTCGGCATCGCGCGCGTCAGCGCGTGCATCGGTCTCATCGAAGCGAAGTTCGGCGACGCGCCCGAGCGCGTGCTGCGGCTCACCGACCTGCGCACCGACGATCCCGATCTCGGCAAGGCGCTCGCGCGCGTGCGGATCGCCGCGCTGAAGCTCCTGAAGCGGGACGCCGAAGCCGCCGCACTCGAGGCGAGCGTCGCGCCGGAGCCCGACGGCCCGATCGAGTGCCACGCCGCCGCGCTCCTCCTGCTCGCGCAACAGAACGACGACGACGAGGACGAGAAGACGGCGGCCCGCTACCTGACGCGCGCGGCGCTTCTCTCGCCGCGGCCCGAGCAGCCGATCCTCTACAAGCGCACGCTCGCGCTCGTCTATGCGCAACAGCTCGACGAAGCGGTCGTCGCCGCGCACGCGCTCGAACGCTTGTTCCCCGAATCGGCCGTGTCGTGGATGGCGATCGGCACCGTACGCGGCTCGACGTCGGACCACGCCGGCGCCTGCCTTGCGCTCGAGCGCGCGCTCGAGCTCGAGCCGAAGCTCGCGCAAGCGTGGATGATGCTCGCGCTCGCGCGACTCGGCATCGGCAAGCTGCCCGAAGCCGAGGACGCGTACCGGCACGTCTACCAGCTCGCGGCTGCGCACGAGGGGCTCGGCATGGAGGCGCACCACGTCGCCTCATGGTGGGGAAAGTCCCTCTTCTCGATGCAGCACTACAAGGAGGCGGTCGATCCCCTGAAATCCGCGCTCGCGGCGAAGCCCGAACTCGAGCAGGAGTCGCACATGCTCGAGACCGCGTTCGTCCGCCTGGGCGACAATGCATCGGCGATCGCGGAGCTCGAACGGCGGCTGAAGGTCGCTCCCGACGACGCGAAGGCAGCCGGGGAGCTCACGCGCTTGAAGGGCGAGGAGTAGCGCGGCTTCGGAACTCGTCGCGACGAGCTTGGCACCACGACCCTGGGAAAGGCCGTTCCAAGGCTCGCGAGCGCGTGGGACAATCCGTGCTCGTGTCCGGCAAGGGGCCGGGCAACGATCGGAGTCTCGCGGCGATGCCCGCGCCGGGGACTTGCCGGAGCACCTGGGATGCGCACCGCCTGGATCGCAGTGATCCTCGCGAACGTGGTCGCCTCGACGGCGTCCGCTCAGACCTACGTGATGGTCGATCTCGATCCGACCAGCGCGTTCAAGTCGTTCACCGTCACGCGCATCACGGAAGCCAATTCGCTCGTCGGCGTCGCCGAGACGTTGCCGCCGTCCACCAAGTTCGGCGTCTCGATCGACGCCGGCGGCGCGCACTTCCTTCCGATGCTGCCCGGCGACGCTTCACTCGCTGCGCGCGGCAGGAATGCGTCGGGCGACGTGGTCGGCATCGGCATGAAGGTGAACCCGCCGGACACGCATCCCGTGATGTGGCACCTCGGGCAGCCGGCCGACGTCAATTCGCTCGTGACGGGCGGCGTGCCGATGACGCTCGAGACCGCGGAGTCGATCGATTCGTTCGGCGCGATCGTCGGCTCCGGAACCGACACCGGCGGCTTCGTGCGGGCCTACCGCCTGTCGCAGGGAATCGTCTCGGACCTGGGCTGCCCGTTCGGGCCGACCGGCTGGGCGAACGCGCTGCGCGGCGACGACTTCGGCCGCATCGTCGGCATGTCCGGTCCCGGCCCGGGCGTCGAGCACGCGACCTTGTGGGCCAGCCCGCAGAGCGCGCCGGTCGACGTGCACGATCCGACCATCGTGCTCGGCACGAACAGTCGTGCGGTCGAGGCCGATCGCTGGGGACGCGCGTGCGGCTGGGCCGAGTACGCGGCGCCGCCGTCCACCGTGCGCACGGCGACCCTGTGGGTCGGCGGCGTGCCGCAGAGCCTCGGCTCTCTGCCGGGAAAATCGTCCGACGCGCGCGGCATGAACGACCTCTCCACCGTCGTCGGCTACTCGTTCCCGACGGGCACCGACGATGTTCCGTCGAGCACGGCGTTGATCTGGCGCAACGGTCAACTGCGCACGCTCGATTCGATCACCCAGCTCCCGCTCGGTTGGACGATCAAGCGCGCCTACGACATCAACAACAAGGGCGTGATCGCCGCGGAAGCGGCGTTCGTGTCGGGAGTGGTGCATCCCGTCTTGCTGGTTCCGTACTGCCCGAACGCATTCACCAACTTCGGCACGGGCTGCCAGGGAACGACGGTCACGCCGCTGCTCACCGCGCAGAACTGCCCGTCGCCGGGCAACGCGTTCGCGCTGCAACTGTCGAGCGCGCTGCCGAACTCATTCGCGCTCCTCTGCACCGGGACCGGGACGATCCTCCTGCGCGTCGTGCCGAGCTGCTCGCTCGAGATCGCGCCGATCTTCAACCTCGTCGTCGCGCTGATGACCGATTCCACCGGCGCGGCGTTCATCCCGATCGACGTTCCGCCCGGCGTGCCCGTCGTCGACGTGAACTTCCAGGTGCTCGTCGCGGACCCGGGCGCGCACGGCAACGTCGCCGAGACACCGGCGTTGAAGGTGCACGTCCAGTGACGCGTGCGTTGCTACGCTCTCCACCATGAGCGCGAAGAGCCTGCAAGAGACCTACGCACCGGACTGCGCGTGCTTCGGTTGCGGACCCGCGAACGCGAAGGGGCTGCGCATCCGCAGCTTCGCCCAGGGGGATGCGCTCGTCGCCGAGTGGAAGCCGGAGACGCACCACGAAGCGTTTCCCGGAATGCTGAACGGCGGCATCATCGGCGCGTTGCTCGACTGCCACATGAACTGGACCGCGGCGCACCATCTGATGAAGTCGGCCGGCGCCGCGAAGCCGCCGTGCACGGTGACCGCCGAGTTCTCGGTCAAGCTCACCCGCCCGACGCCGACCAACGCGCCGGTGTCGTTGTCCGCCCGCGTGGTCGATTCGAGCCCGGATCGGGCAACGATCGAGGCGACGCTGTCGTCGGGCGGCAAGGTCACCGCGATCGGCAAGGGATTGTTCGTTGCGGTGAAGGAAGGCCACCCGGCGTATCACCGCTGGTAGCGCGCGCGATCGCCGCGGTCGCGTCACGGATCAGCGCGGCAGCCGGCGGCGCGCGGCCTCGAAGATCGCGACGACCGCCGGGTCGTGCAGACGTCTCTCCGCCGAGATCGCGAAGTACCGCTCTTTCACGCCCTCGCTCCGGCCGACGCGCTCGACGTCGAACTGGCGGCGCAGCATCCTTTCGATCGCGAGCGGGGCGGGAAACGCGCCGAGCGCGTCCTGCCCGAACGCCTTCAGGAGCGCACTATCCTCGAACTCCGCGACGATGCGCGCTCGGATCCCGAGGCGATCGAGCCACTGATCGATGGTTCGTCGCAGCTGGGTGTTGTCGGTCGGCGCCAGGATCGGCGCGCCCTCGAGCGAGCGAGGGAACCCGCGCCGGAGCCGCGCCGCGAGATCGGGGACGGCAAACCAGCCGATTTCGCTCTCTCCGAGCAGGTGGTTGTAGGCGCGCACCGGCGTCGACGGTGAGAGTGGCGTGTCGGTGAACACGACGTCGAGGTCGAACGATGCGAGTGCCGCGAGCAGGCGCTCCGTCTTGTCCTCGCGGCAGACCAGGCGCAGCTTGTCGGCGGAGCGCAGGAGCGGCTCGAGCAGCATCCGCACCACCAGCTTCGGCACGACGTCGGCCGCGCCGACGACGAGGCGTTGCGGTTGCCCGGTCGGGCGGCCCTTCACCGCCGCCAGCAGCTCCTGTCCAAGTTGAAAGATCTCTTCGGCGTAGCGGTACACGAGGCGTCCGTCCTCGGTCAGCTCGAGCCCGCGCCCACGCTTCTTGAACAGGCGCCGCCCGAGCGAGCGCTCGAGGTGGCGGATCTGACCGCTGATCGTCGGGTGCGACAGCTGCAGCGCCTCGCCGGCGCGTGTCACGCCGCCTTCGCGAGCCACGGTCCAGAAGTACAGGAGATGGTGGTAGTTCAACCACTCCATGGCGCGGCCTCCGGCCCACACATGTCGAGATTCGCGACAGATATCGCAATCGATTCCGAAAAATCAACGAGCGATTCTTGGCCGATGATCCTCGCTCCGGCGGCGCGACGGATGCGCCGCGGAAAGGAGCTCATGTTCGCGCAGGCCAAGACCCTCGTTCTGCTCGGCGTGTTGACCGCGATCCTGGTCGGCCTCGGCGGGTCGATCGCCCCGTCGCTCGCGGTTCCGTTCGTGATCCTGGGCATCGCCAAGAACGTCGGTGCGTG
>CAZOLL010000402.1:0-4430 GCA_964580365.1 uncultured Phycisphaeraceae bacterium | reverse complement strand
GGGCGCGGCCACGCCGGGTCGTCGGTCGAGCGCGCGATCACGTGGACGTGCAGCTGCGCGACCTGGTTGCCGAGCGCGGCGACGTTCAGCTTGTGCGCGGAGAACGTCGAGGAGAGCGCGCGCGACACGCGGCGGATCTCGGCGAGCAGCGTCGCCGCGTCCTCGTCGGACAGGTCGATCAGCTCGCGCAGCGGAGCGCCGTTCGAATCGGTGCGCCGCGGCACCAGCACGAGCCACGGGAAGCGCCGGTCGTTCATCAGGAGGACCGACGACAGCGCGAGCTCGGTGACCGGGTAGGTATCCGCCGCGAGCCGGCGATCGAGGACGAACGTCATCGTCAGCGCACCGCGCGGAGATAGTCGGCGAGGTCGCGCGCGCCCTGCGGCGGGACCGCGTTCGTCCCGTCGGCCGCGACGCGCGTTGCGAACGCGAGCGGGAACTCGCCTTTCGGTGCGCCCGGCGTGTACGTGCCCTGACCGTGGCACTCTCCTGCGGCCACGACGTCGAATCGCACGAGGCGTTCGCCGTCGAGCTGGACCACTCCGCGCAGATCGGCGGCGTAGCCGCGCTTCCGGTCCGCCGACTCCAGCTCGACGCGGCCTTCGAGCCGCCAGAGCCCCGGCCGGTCCGGGTCGAGCGGCACGAGCCGCGCGACGGCGCGCTTCACTTCACGTCGCGTCCACAGCGGCGGCTCGCCGCGCGTGTTGTCGACGAGGTGGAAGCGCGCGAGCCGCCACAGCAGCGCGTCGGGCACGCGACCTCCGGCGAGCGCGTCGATCTCGGCCGGCAGCACCCAGAGGCGATCGCGTCCGCGCGTCGCGTGGAGCTTCTCCTGCCACGAGTCGCTCGCGGGCCAACACACTTCGCGGTCGTCGTCGCCGAGGATCCGCGAGAACACCTCGACCACCGCGGCGCCGTCCGGCACCTCGCGCGCGAAGCGCGGGTCGACCTCGCGGTCCTTCGCGGTGCGGATCGCCACCGACGTGCGCGGCTGGAGCGCGAGCGCGGCCTCCAAGTGCTTCACGAGGCGGTCGGGGTCGCGGTTGTTCCAGAAGCGCAGGAGCCCGCCCGCGACCGTCGACACGTAGAAGCCTTGCGTCGAGTGCTCCGGGTCGAGCGCACCGCGCTGGCCCACGATCGTGCGGTAGAACGCGCCTTCCGAGTCGTTGCGACGCTGCTCGTACCAGACGTCGACGGCGACGCACACGAAGCGCGTCTTCAGGAGTTCGAGCACCCGCTCGTTTGAGAAGCCGGACACACGGTCCAGCAGTCCGTTGTTTCAGGACGCGCCGATCGGATGTCCGTTCATCGCCCAGAGGAACAGCGGCCGGTTCAGGCCGGCGGCCACGTCACGTGCGGCGAGGAGATCCGTGTACCAGGGGACGCTGAGCCAGCGCTCAGACGACTCCGGCAGGATCTCACGACGCAGCCGCTCGAAGCCCGCCGCATCGAGGCGGGGCTCGGGGACGGACGAGTTCGTGGCGAGCGCGAGCGCGAGGACAGAAGCGACGAGCAACCTGCAGATCCCAGTTCCTGGCCGAAAGGCGGGACACGCTAACCGCCGGAATCGCCGGGAGGGAAGGGCAGGAAAACGTCGAGGTCGGGAGTTTCACCGGTTTCCCGGTCGAAACCCCCGACCTCGAGGCGGCCGACGCCCGCGCTGGAGCGCGTGCGTTCGTCAGGGAGTGCGCGCCTTTCCGCGCACGCCGGCCGTCGCGTTGTAGACGACGCCCTGCACCTCGACGAAGTGGAAGTCCGGCATCCACAGCTCGAAGGGGACAGCGGCGAGCGTGTGGATGTGGTTCGCGTTAGTGAGCCCGTCGTCGGCGACGGCGGCCTGGAAGTTCGCGTGCTTCAGCTCGAGCTTGTACTTCACGACGCCGTGGCGCGGGTGCATCTGCATCTTGAACTTGCCGAGCCCGGGGATGGTCGCCCGACCGTGCGAGTCGAGGATGAACCCGCCGGCGGAGCCGTAGCCGATGTCGATGATCACGATCTGCCCCGCGGCGCTGAATCCGGGCGGGACCGGGAGTCGGCCGCTGACAGTGACCTTGTCGCGCGTCGTGGCCGCGAAGTTCAGACGCAGGTTCATCTTCTTCACGATCGCCGACGTGATCGTCGGGGCCGGCGCGATCGGCGCCGTCGGGAACGGCACGGAGAACGGGTCGAACATGTCGGCGCCCGCGACCGCTTCCACCTGATTCGGGAAGCCGTCGCTGTCGATGTCCGGGTTCGTGAAGTCGAGCACCGCGGCAATGTCGCGCACGAGAACGCCGGAGCCGATCGGGCCGATCGGCGACGCGGCGCCGGTGCCCGCGCTCAGCTCGTACATCGTGCTCTCGCCCGTGCCGGCCGACCAGTTGCTCGCGTAGATCTTGCCGTTCAGCGCGACGGTGATTCCGCAGAAGCTGCCAAAGTCGACTCCCAACGAACCGACCGTGATGAGGGCGCCCGTGTTCGGGTCGAACAGGCACAGGCAGTCGAGCGTGTAGTCGATGGTGTAGGCGAGGGTCGACGTCGCGTTCGGGCGCGAGCTGCTGAACGCATAGCCGGTCAGCGTGGGCGTTGCGCCCGCGTTGACGTCGCCCGCGGCAAACGTCGGCGCCGGCAGGTCACCCGTGATCGAGAAGTCGACCAAGCTGATGGTCTTGTTTGCGAGCGTGGTGCCGATCGCGCGGAGCTCGTTGGTCACCGGATCCACCTCGGTGCGCCAGTACGTGTCCGCCGTCGTGAACGTGCGCGCGCCGACGAACGTGCACGCGCCCGTCGTCGTGTCGACCGTGTACACGTTGAAGAGCGTGCCGTACGCGTACAGCGTGCTGGTCTGCGGATCGACCCAGATGTCGAAGACGTCTTCGCCGCCTGCGAGCCCGGTGAGCGCGAGCGGAGAGCCCGGCATGTCGGGATGCAGTTGATCGAAGCGATAGAGCTGGCCTGGCGTGGCGACGGCCCAGACCTCGTAGTCGTAGGTCTGCGCGCGCGCGGTGGGCGCGAGCGCCGCGAGGGCGAGCAACGCGGCGAAGGCGGCGAACGGGCGGTTCATTCTTCGTTTCCTCCGAGGCGATCGAAAGGATCGCAAGCTCGGATGATCGGCGCGCGCCGAGCCCGCACTTGAGTGCTCCGGCCTCGTGGTATGGTGCCGCGCCCTTCGGCGGGACCGTGGCGACGGGCGCTTTGGAGGCCTCGGACACGATGGCGGAAGCCGCTGAATCGCCGCGCCGGAAGCGCGTCTCGCTCGCGACGAAGATCCTGCTCGGCCTCGTGATCGGCGCGGCGGTCGGCGTCTCGTGCAACCTCGCGTTCGCCGTCGTACCCGGAGCCCCCGCGACCGAGGCGTCCACCCGCCTGCTGTGGATCGCTGACGCGATCGCGAACCCGCTCGGCCAACTCTTCCTGCGCATGCTGTTCATGGTGGTCGTGCCGCTCGTGTTCTGCTCGATCGTGCTCGGCGTCGCGTCGGTCGGCGACCTGAGGTCGGTGGGGCGGATCGGTTCGCGCACGATCGCGTGGTTCATCGGGACCACCGCGCTCGCCGTCGCCCTCGGGCTCGTGATGGTGAACGTGTTCGCGCCGGGCAAGACGTTCACGAAGTCGGAAGCCGACCGCGTCACGGCGCAGTTCCAGAAAGACGCGCAGTCGAAGATCGACGAGGGCGCGAAGGGCACGGGCTTCTCGCTCGAGACGTTCGTGAACATCGTCCCGAAGAACGTGATGAAGGCCGCGGCCGACGACCGCGAGACGCTCGGCGTCATCTTCTTCGCACTGCTCGCCGGCATCGCGTGCACGCTGATCGCGCGGGAGAAGACGCGCGCGTTCACCGCCGCGCTCGAAGGGCTCTACGAAATCTGCGTGAAGCTCATCGGCTTCGCGATGGCGCTCGCGCCGTTCGGCGTCGCGTGCCTGATCTTCGCCGTGACGGCGAAGCTCGGCTTCCCGGTGCTCCGTGCGCTCGGCACCTATCTCGTCGTCGCGCTCGGCGGACTGCTGATCCACCAGTTCCTCGTGCTCGGCATCCTCGTGAAGGTGTTCACCGGCCTGAACCCCGTGCGCTTCTTCGCGCGCATCCGCGGGCTGATCATCACGGCGTTCTCAACGTCGTCGTCGAACGCGACCTTGCCGAACAGCTTGCGCACCGCGCAGGACGAGTTCGGCGTCCCGGCGCCGATCGCGGGCTTCGTGCTGCCGCTCGGCGCCACGATGAACATGAACGGCACGGCGCTGTTCGAGGGCGTGGCGGTCTTGTTCCTCGCGCAGGTCGCGGGCGTCGAGCTGTCGCTCGGCGCGCAGGCGATCGTCATCCTGCTCGCGATCCTCACCGCGATCGGCGCCGCCGGCGTGCCGGGCGGCTCGCTGCCGCTGCTCGCCGTCGTGCTGACGCGCGTCGGAGTGCCGCCGGAAATGCTCGGCCTGATCATCGGCGTCGACCGCCT
>CAZOLL010000401.1:3080-4436 GCA_964580365.1 uncultured Phycisphaeraceae bacterium | reverse complement strand
CGGGGTTCCCCGTCGCGGCGGCGGCGTCGACGTCGGCTGCGGCCAGCTGTCGCGCGACCGAAGCGATCGACGCGCCGGCGCCGGAGAGGACGTCGCCCGCCTCGTCGATGATCAGGAACCGGCGCGCTTCCGAGTCGGGGACGCCGGAGCTGGTCAGCCAGCGGTGCGCCGCCGCGGTGCGCCGACGAACCTCTCGATCGATCGAGCCGGAGCGCGCGGCTCGCAGGAGCGCGTCGCGCGCCTCGGCCACGCGCTCCTCCGCGATGGCCCTCTCGGCCTCGACGAGGTCGACGATCCCGTCGGCGCCGGCGCGCTGGGACGAGCGCAGGAGGCCGGCGAGGCGCTCGGACGCGAGCCGCGCGCTCGGCGCGTCCGCGAACGGTTGCCGGAGGCGCTCGCGCAACGCGTCGGCGAGCAAGAGATCGGCGGCGGGATCTCCGGCGAGCTGCAGCGCGGCCTCGTCCAGCACGTCGAAGCTCGACTCGAACAACTCGTCGACCGACGCTCCCGCGCCGCTCACCGCGAGTCGGCGAAACGTCTCCGCGGCGCCGAGACGAAGGGTCGGCGCGAGGTCCGGGTCGAGGCACGCGGCTTTCGCGCGCGCGATCCACTCGTCGCGCCGCCGCGTCGTCGCCGCCTGCTCCAGCGTCGAGTCGTTCGAGCTGACGGTCATCGGCAAGGGCGACGGCGACCAGCCGAACGGCAGGTTCGCGCGCAGCGCGGCGACGAACTCCGCGCGAAGGTCCGGGACGATCGCGATCGCGGCGCACGCCAAGACGATGACGGCCGCGGTCCCGCGGCCGCTCGACGCCCGGCGCGGAGACGTCTCGTGTCGGATCAAGGGCAACCGATCGTAGCGCGGATTGACCGGCCTCCGGAGGCGCGGTACAAGCGCGCGGCCCTCCCCGGAAGAACATGCGACGCTCCGCGCCGGCAAAGATCGGACTCGCTCTCGGCACCGTGCTCGGCGTCCTCGTGGCGCTCCTCGGCACCACCGGCCTGTTCAAGAGCTTCGAGTTCGGCCCGTACGACCTGATGATGCGGTCCACGGCGAAGCCCGAGCTCGCCAAGTCGTCGCGCGTGAAGATCGTGCTGCTGACGGAGAGGGACCTCGAAGCGTTTCGAAAGGGCGAGAGCTCTTTCCTCGGGAGCTACCCGCCGCCGCGCGCGCCGATGTGGGGCGAGATCGCCGCGTTCCTCGCCTCGAAGAAAGTGAAGGTCGTCGTCCTCGACATCTTGTTCGTCGATCCTTCTCGCTCCGGCGGTGACCAGAGCCCGAAAGACGGCGTGATGGATGACGACGCGGATTTCGCGTCGGCGATCGCGGATGCCGGCCGCGTCGTGCTCGCGGCGCGC
>CAZOLL010000401.1:0-2980 GCA_964580365.1 uncultured Phycisphaeraceae bacterium | reverse complement strand
CGCGGCGCGCATCGGAAACGCGCACATCCTTCCCGACGCGGGCAGCGTCGTGCGCCGCATCGCGGTCGCGACCCGCATCGGCGACGGACTCGTGCCGTCACTCCCCGTTTCGGTCGCCATGCAGGCGCTGGGCGAGTCGTCGCTGTACCTGGAGAGCGGACGAACGCTGCGCGGTTTCGGCGGCATCGACCTGCCGCTCGACGGTCGTGGACAACAACTCCTGCGGTTCCGCGGTCCGCGCGGATCGTTCCCGACGCAGTCGATGTTCGGCCTCGTGTCGGCGATGGGCGGTGATGCGAATCCGTGGGTCGACTCTCTGACGCCGAACGACATCGTGATCATCGGCGCAAACGTGTCCGGCAATCCGGACGTGTTCGTCACGCCGGTCGACCAGTACCTGCCGGGACCGGAAGTCGTCGCGACGGCGATCGACAACCTGATCCGCGGCGATTCGATGTGGCGCCCGTCGATCTGGGTGCGCCTGCTGATCGACGCGTTGATGGGAGCGCTCACCGGGCTGCTCGCGCTCGCGATCAAACGCCAGCTCGTGGCGCTGTTGCTTGTGATCCCACAGATGTTGGCGTACGCGGCGCTCGCGTACTTCCTGTTCGCCGCGGGCTGGGTGCTCGACGTCGTCGGCCCGCTCTCCGCGTCCGGTCTCACCTACCTCGGCGTCGCGCTGTACCTGTATCGGACCGAGGGTCAGAAGAAGAAGGAGATCCGCCGGATGTTCTCGCAATACCTCTCCGCGGATCTGGTCGCGGAGCTGGTCGAGGACCCCGACGCGTTGAAGCTCGGCGGCGAGAAGCGCGTGATGACGGTGTTCTTCTCGGACATCGCGGGCTTCACCGGCATCTCCGAGAAGATGCAGCCCGAAGAGCTCGTCACGTTCCTGAACGAGTACCTCACGCTGTTCACGGACACGATCCTCGATTCGGGCGGGACGATCGACAAGTACATCGGCGACGCGGTGATGGCGTTCTGGGGCGCGCCGGTCGCGCGGCCGGACCATGCGCGCTCGGCGCTCGCGGCCGCCGCGCGCTGCCGCGCCGCGCTCGAGCGCTTCACGATCGAGAAGTCGAAGGAAGGACTGCCGCCCTTGTACAGCCGAATGGGTTTGCACACCGGCCCGGTGATCGTCGGCAACTGCGGTTCGTCGCGCCGCTTCAACTACACGGTCCTCGGCGACACCGTGAACCTCTCGTCGCGGCTCGAGGGCGCGAACAAGTTCTTCGGCAGCGGCACGATGGTGACCGACGAAGTGCTCGAGTCGGCGGGTCCCGGCGCGTGCGTGACGCGACGGCTCGCGAAGCTGCGCGTGAAGGGCCGCGCGAACCCGGTGAACGTCCACGAGCTGCTCGGCGCCGGCGGCGCCGGGCTGTCAGCGCGCACCGAGTGGGTCGAGGCGTTCGAGCGCGGGCTCGCCGCGTTCGAACGGGGGGAGTTCGGCGCGGCTGAACGTGAGTTTGCTGCCGCTAACGCGGCGCGGGAGGGCGGCGACCCGCCTTCGAAGAAGTTTGCGGAACTGTGCGCAAAGCACGCGAAGGCGCGGCCGGACGGGTTCGACGGGGTGTTGACGCTCGAGGAGAAGTGAGCGGGAACGCCCGTCGTTCCGCCGACGTTCTTCGGTCCGGCGCTTGCGGATCCGCGCGCCCGACTCGACCTCTCGCCTCCTAGAATCCCCCGCCGTTCGAGTGGAGAACCCCATGAAGAGATCGTTGCCCATCCTCCTGATCGGAGCGGCGCTCGCGATCGTCGTCGCGCGCGCGGCGCCGATCTTCGAAACCGTCCAGGCCGGCTCCAAGCTGTCGGTCAGCGCCGAGTCGGCGCAGGTGAAGGACAAGAAGAGCCTGTTCTCCGGCAGCGTGGTCGCACCGGTTCGCCTCGGCGACGTGGTCGACGTCGTCGCGGTCGAAGGCTCGTGGTACCGCGTGCGGACCAGCGGCGGCGCCGAGGGATACCTGCACAGCTCGGTGTGCGCGACCGGCGACCAGTACCGCGTCGCGAAGCAGACCGGCGACGGCGGCGTGACCTACGCCGAGAGCACCGCGGCCGCGCGCGGGTTCAACCCCGACGTCGAGGCCGAGCATCGCTCCGGGCACCCGGACCTCGAAGCCGGGTACAAGGCCGTCGACCGCATCGAAGGCATCAACCTCAGCGGCTCCGTCGCGAAGTTCCGCAAGGACGGAGGGCTCGACCGATGACGCTCACCCAACGCCTCCTCGTCCTCGCCGCGCTCGGGGTCTCCGCGTTCGCCGTCGTGCGGTGCGAATCGACGGGCAACCTCCTCAAGACCGGTGGCGAGATCGCGACCGAAGTCACCGGCGACAAGCGCTACCAACAGGCCGGTGACGCGGTCTCGAAGGGCTTCTCGAGCCCCGAGGAAGTCCCGCCGGAGACGGAGCACTACATCGGCCGCTCGGTCGGCGCGGAGATCCTCGCGAAGCCGAACTACCCGCTCCTCTCGGACTCCAACGTCAGCGACTACGTGAACCAGGTGGGCCTCGCGGTCGCGCTCGCGGCGGACCCCGTCCGTCAGACGTTCAAGGGCTACCGCTTCGCGGTCGTGAAGAGCGACGAGTTGAACGCGTTCGCGGCGCCGGGCGGGTTCGTGTTCGTGACGACCGGCATCCTCAAGATGACGAAGAGCGAGGACGAGCTCGCCGGCGTGCTGGCCCACGAGATCTCGCACGTCACGCTGAAGCACGGCCTGCAGGCGATCCAGCAGGCGAACCTGGTCGAGGCGGGCAACCTCCTCGCGAAGATGGCGGTCGACAAGAAGGACCGCGCCAAGCTGAAGCAGTTGTCCGACACGCTCGGACGGTCGGTGCAAAACGTCGTCCCGCCGCCGCACACCGACGAGCACGCCCCGTTCGAGCACGCCGTGCCCGTCGCGCAACGCACGCCACACCGGCCGCAGTTCATGTTGTCGTTGGTGACGACCGTCTCGCAGCCGTTCGCGGGGTTGTTATCGCAATCC
>CAZOLL010000400.1:0-4457 GCA_964580365.1 uncultured Phycisphaeraceae bacterium | reverse complement strand
CGCTGCTGGTTCACCTTGATCGGGTACACGCACGAGTACTTGCCCTGGTACTCGTTCTCGCGGATCGCGTTCGTGAACGACTCCTTCAAGTCCTTCAGACGGTGCGCGAGGAGATCGTCGAAGCGGAGCAGGAGCGGCGGGTGGATGCCGCGCTCCTTCAGGCCCTCGACCACCTCGAAGAGGTCGATCGCGCGGGCGGGATCCTTCGTCGGCGTGCAGGTGAGGTGACCCGCGGCGTTCGCGCCGAAGTACCCCTTGCCCCAGTCGGACAGCCCGTAGAGCGCGACCGAATCCTGCGGTCCCCAGCGTGACTCGATGAACGTGCGCTTCAGCGGTTGGACGCTCACCATCGGTGAGTTTCCTTCGAGAGGAGTTTACGACGCGAGAAGTTACTGAAACCGTGCGGCGTCGCAAGTGCATCCGACCGCGCGGATAATCTGTGCGCCCTCCGCGATGCTCGAGCAATGAATCACCGCGCGCGATTTCTCTTCCTCGTCCTCCCGCTCGTCGGCGCGCTCGGCGTGCAGGCCTGGCTCGGGTCGGATCGCAACCTCCTCGACCGCGGCCGCGTTCTCCTGCTCATCGCGCTCGTCCTGTTCGCCGCGGCGCGCTTCCGCCCGCGCGCCGGCGGCGCCATCGTGCGGACGGCGCTCTCGGCCGCATGCGCCCTGGCGTTCGCGTTCGCCGTGCTCGAGGTCGCCGTTTCGACGGCCGCCGTCCATGCGCGCGGCCTGCTGTGGACCGGCGTGCTCCTTTGCATGCACTTCACGGCGCTCACGTTCGTCCTCTCGCCGGCCCGCGAGCGGACCCGGAGCGAGCGCGTCGTCACCGGCGTCGGCGTCCTGCTCTCGACGCTCGCTCTCTCGATCGCGCTGCTCGAGACGCTCTTCGCGTGGCGCGCGCCGGCAAACCTCTACGAACTGCAGCCCGACGACCCGGCGAACGGCCCCGGGATGCATGTCGAAGGGAACCGCCTCGTCGGCACTTCGAACTTCCGCGGCCGCTGGATGCACCCGGAGTTCGCGGGCGTGCGCGTCGAGCTGAACGCGCTCGGGCTGCGCGACGACGCCGACGAGACGGGCAAGCCGCCGCAGGGAACGGCGTCCGTCGTCGTGCTCGGCGACTCGTTCGCGTTCGGATGCGGCGTCGAGATGAAGGATTCCTTTCAGGAGCGGCTCGAGACGCAGGCGCCCGAGTCGCTCGGCCGGCCGCTGCGCGCGGCGTGCATCGCGATCCCCGGCAACGCACAGTTCGACGAGCTGGAAGACCTGCCCGGCGCGATCACGCGCTTCTCTCCCGAGGTCGTTGTCGTCGCGTTCTGCTGCACGAACGACGTCGAGGACAACATGCGCCACGAGGCGCGCGCATTGTCGGCCAAGGTGCCGGTGGCGGAGCCGGGCGAGGGCGCCGTTGTCGGGGGTCCGTCGAGCGCGGCGCCGCGCGAAGCGTCGGCCGCTCGGCTCCTGACCGCGGCACGTCGCGCGCAGTTCTGGCTCGGCTCGAGCGCGCTCGCGCAGTTCGCGTGGCCGGCGGTCGAGCCGTGGTTCGTGCGAATGGGCTGGGCCGATCCGTTCGTCGCGTCGAACTTCGGCCTCACCTTCTGCATGCAGAAGGAGCTGCCGCCCTTGTGGGCCGCCGGCCGCGTCGTGACGATCGGGGCGATCGAGAAGATGCGCGACCTCACGCGGGCGCGCGGCGCCGCGTTCGTCGTGCTGGTGATCCCCGCCGCGATCCAGGCGTCGGCCGCGCGCTACGCGGACTTCGTCGCGGCGCGGCCCGAGGCGGAGCGTGCGCGGTACGACCGCACGGCGTTCGTCCGCGCGCTCGTCGCCGACCTGCGTGCGCGCGACATCGCGGTGGTCGATCCGCTCGATCGGCTGGAAGCGGAAGAGGCCGCGGGCCGCGCCTGCTACTTCCGCGAGGGACACTGGAACGCCCACGGCCACGCGATCGGCGCCGAGCTCTTGCTCCCCGCGATCAAGGACGCGCTCGCCACGCGTCCGCGCTGAATCACGACGTCGCGCAGCGCGTCGATCCGGCTCCAGCAGCGTGCGAGTAGATTGTCGGCGGCTCGCGCGGCGACCTCGCCCCGCCGCGCGCGGGAAACTCGCGAACATCGAAGGAGGATCCGCATGTTCACGCTCAAACGCACCCTCACCGCTGCCGTTCTCCTCGGCGCCGCCGCCTGGACTCCCGCCGGCGTCCAGGTGCAGTACGACCTCGAAGGCACGATCTTCGGCACGCTCAACGGCGAGCCGATCGAGGGCGTCTACATCGGGGGCATCCTGCTCGGCGCCGACTTCTCCGCGCAGCTCAACCTCATCGCGCTGCCGGCCATCGCCGGCACGTGGAAGGAGACCGGCGAGTTCACCGAGTCGGCGAACTTCACCGACGGGATCGAGACCGCGTTCGAGACGGTGTCCGGCCAGCCTGCCAAGGTCGACTACTACAAGTTCACGAAGATGGTGCGCACCAACGGCTTCCTCGGCGCCTCCGTGAAGGCGAAGTTCAAGTGGGTCGCACCGAAGCTCGGGAAGGGCAAGTTCAAGTGGAAGGGCTTCGTCGGCGGTGTCGAGCCCCCGTGAGTGAACCGCGTCGCGACATCGACGTCCGTGAATACAACCGTGCGATGTGGGACGCGCAGGTCGCGCGCGGCAATCGCTGGACGCAGCCCGTTTCCTCCGAAGTGATCGCCGCGGCGCGGCGCGGCGACTGGTCGATCGTGCTGACGCCGACGCGCCCCGTGCCGCGTGAATGGTTCGGGAAGCTCGAGGGCGCGGACGTCCTCTGCCTCGCGTCCGGCGGCGGGCAGCAGGGGCCGATCCTCGCCGCTGCCGGCGCGCGCGTCACGGTGTTCGACAACTCGCCGCGCCAGCTCGCGCAGGACCGCGCCGTCGCGGAGCGCGAGCGCCTCGAGATCGCGACCGTCGAAGGCGACATGCGCGATCTCTCGGCGTTCGCCGCGGCGCGGTTCGACCTGATCTTCAACCCGTGTTCCCTCGCGTTCGTGCCCGACGTGCGGCCGGTGTGGAAGGAATGCGCGCGCGTCCTGAAACCGGGCGGCGCGCTGCTCGCGGGGCTCACGAACCCGATCTCGTACGTGTTCGACGAGACGCTCGCGGAGCGGGGCGAGCTGAAGGTGCGTCACGCGCTGCCGTACACCGACGCGACGCGGCTCACGAAAGAGGAGATGCAGAAGCTCGCCGACGCGGAGGAGCCGCTCGTCTTCAGCCACTCGCTCGAGGATCTGATCGGCGGGCAGCTCGCCGCCGGGCTCGTGCTGACCGACCTGCTCGAGGATGCGAAGGACGATACGTTCGGGAAGTACTTCCCGGCCTACCTCGCGACGCGCTCCGTGAAACCGGTCGCACCGGCGCAGCGCTGAGGGAGCCGCGTGCTCGACCGCCTGCGGCCGTTCATCGTCTCACTGGTCACCGCCGCCGCGGGGGTCGCCGCGTTCCGCGCGTTCCTGCCGGAGCGCTCGGACTACGTCGGCCACTTCATCGCCGGCAACGGCGCGACGCTCGGCCACCTCGCGTTCGCGCTCCACGTCGCCACGGGCGACGACGACGCCGACGACGCCGACGCGCGTCGCGCGACCGAGCGCATGGTCGTCTGGCTCGTCGTGGTCTCGATCGGGCTCGGCGCGGTCTGCGAGGCGACGGTTTTCCGCATCGCGCAGTTCGACCCGGTCGACTTCTACAACCAGAGCCTCGGCGCGGTGCTCGCCGGTCTCGCCGTGCTCGCGTCGCGGCCGTCGCGCGCGACGCTCGGTTCGTGCCTCGTCGGGTTCGGGATCGTCGCGGTCGTCTCGGTGTACGAGGGCTTCCACCGTGCCTTCGCTTGACGCGCGCCGCGTGCTCGTCGGACTCGGGCTCCTGCTCGCGGCGCTCGACGTCGCGACCGCGGGCCTGCGCACGGCGATCCCGCGCGCGCTCGACGGCGTCGTGACGAAGAAGGAAGTGCTCGCCGAAAAGCACGCGGGCGTCGACGACGTATGCCGCATCGCGCTCGACGGCGCGG
This sequence comes from uncultured Phycisphaeraceae bacterium, assembly GCA_964580365.1. Taxonomy (GTDB): domain Bacteria; phylum Planctomycetota; class B15-G4; order B15-G4; family JADJEK01; genus CAZBOK01. Next base: position 434 of record CAZOLL010000400.1, on the reverse strand, counting down.
AGCCGATCCAGGTCGAGCACGCGTTGTTCGACCGCGTCGAAGTCGGCGAGCGGCTGAAGAAGAGCGCCTGGTCGCGGTCGATCTCCGTCTCGGAGAAGACGATCGAGCTCTCGTGGTCGCACGACGCGCGCGGGATGGTCGTCGCGCTGCCGCTGCTCGCGCTTGCGGCGCTCGTGCTCGCACGGCTCGCGAAGCGCCGCGCTACGGCACCATGACCGTCGCGTAGGCCGCGCGGTTCTCGGTGGAGTCGTAATAGAAGGAGGGGGTCGACCCGCCGGTGCCGACGAACCACGGGCTCGCCGGGTCGACCGAGCCGATCCACGCGACGCTGACCGAGACTTCGGTGGCCGCAGACGGCGAGAACGGCAGGAGCGGGATCGTCGCGACGCCGCTGCCGTTCGTGATGCCGAGCCGCTGCCACGACTGGCCGCCGA
>CAZOLL010000399.1:0-4474 GCA_964580365.1 uncultured Phycisphaeraceae bacterium | reverse complement strand
CGGGCGGCGCGCCGCGACGACGGCGCGGAGCGCTGACGATGCGGGTGCTGGTCACCGGCGCGACGGGTTTCATCGGTCGCGCGCTCGTCCCGGCGCTGATCGGTCGCGGGCACTCGGCCGTCGCGCTCACCCGCTCGAGGGAGCGCGCGCTCGATCGGCTCGGCGCGGAGCCGGAGATCGCGACGATCCCCGACGGCGACTCGGCGCTCGCGGCGCTCGTGGCGCAGGTCGAACGCTGCGACGCGGTCGTGAGCCTCGCCGGCGAGCCCGTGATCGGCGCGCGCTGGACCGCGGCACGTCGCGAGCGGATCGTGGCGAGCCGGGCCGGACTCACCGAGAAGATCGTCCGCGCAATCGGACTCGCGAAGTCGCGGCCGCGCGCGTTCGTTTCCGCGAGCGCCGTCGGCTTCTACGGGGACCGCGGCGACGCGGAGCTCGGCGAGGACGCCGCTGCGGGCGACGGATTCCTCGCGCGCACGTGCGTCGCGTGGGAGGACGCCGCGCGCGCCGCGGAATCGCTCGGCGTGCGCGTCGCGCGAATGCGCATCGGGATCGTCCTCGGACGCGAGGGCGGCGCGCTCGCGACGATGCTGCCCGCGTTCCGCGCGGGCGTCGGCGGTCCGCTCGGCTCCGGCCGCCAGTTCGTCCCATGGGTGCACCTGCACGACGTCGTCCGGATGTTCGCGACCGCACTCGACGACGAGCGGTTCGACGGCGCGATCAACTGCTCCGCGCCTGCGCCGGCAACTTCGCGCGAGTTCGCGCGCGCGCTCGGCCGAGCGGTGCGCAGACCCGCGATCATCCCCGTCCCGGCCCTCGCGCTGCGCGCGGCGTTCGGGGACGCAGCGAGCGCGATGCTCGCGAGTCAGCGCGCGCTGCCGCGTCGTCTCGAGGCGCTGGGCTTCCGCTTCGCGTTTCCGTCGATCGACTCGGCGCTCGCCGACGTCACGGGTGCGCCGGGAATCACCATCGAGCGCGCGGGGGCCGGCTTCGAGCTTCGGGCGTCGGCGCGCCTCGACGCACCGATCTCCGTCGCCTTCCCGTTCTTCTCGAACGCGCGCAACCTCGGCGCGATCACGCCGGCAGCGGTGCGCTTCCACATCATCGGCGACGTGCCCGAGATGAGGGCCGGAGCATTGATCGACTACACGCTCCGCATCTCCGGGTTCCCGATGCACTGGCGCACGCGGATCGAGAGCTGGGAGCCGGGACGACGCTTCGTCGACGTGCAGGAGCGCGGGCCCTACCGCGAGTGGCGGCACGAGCATTCGTTCGCCGCGGACGGCGGCGGGACGCGGATGGAGGATCACGTGCGCTTCGCCGCGCCGCTCGGTTCGCTCGGGAGGCTCGCGACGCCGATCGTGGTCGCGCCGATGCTGCGGCGGATCTTCGCCTACCGGAACGACGTGATCCGCGCGCGCTTCAGCTCGTCGAGTCGATGACGCAGGCCGCGCTCAATCGAACTCCCGCACCGGCCTCGCCTGGTCCTTGCCGACGCGCCCCGCGCGAATCTCGGCGACGAAGTAGTTCTCCGGCCGGACCGGCGCGCCGGCGAGGCGTCGCATGAGCGAGATCTGTCCGACGTGCGTGAGCGCGTCGGCGATCGGCCCCTGGAAGAGCTTCTCGGGAGACGCCGCGAGCGTGGGCCAAGTCGCGAGCGCTTCGTCGAGCGCACGCGCACCTTCGAAGAACCGGTCGACGTCCTCGCCCCACTCGCGCGGCGGCAGCTCGCGCCACTTCGACTCGCCGCGCAGGAGGTGCAGGCTCCAATCGAACAAGTCGCAGACGTGCGCGAGGATCTCGCCGGCGGTGCGCGACGTCGGCGCGACGCGAAAGCGAGAGAACTCCGGCGGCGCGTCGCGCAGCGTCTTGCCGCCGCGGTAGACGAGCGTCGCGAGCGCGTGGCGCACGAACTCGCGGGTCGGGTGGACCTCTAGTGCCATTCGTGCCTCCGGATCTCGTGGGTCTCGGTCGCGACGGCCGCGCGATGTTATCGGCCGGTGCAGGAGAGCGCGAACTGGACGACGCGGCACTCGGCCCAGCGTCGATCGTCGTCGCCCGGAGCGCGGCGCGCCGCGACGAATCCGACGTGCCCGCCGTGCTCCGTCACGAGCGCTGTGAGGCACGGGTTCGAACGCGCCTCGTCGCGAAGGTACGCGTCGATCGGGATCATCGAGTCGTCGCGCGCGGCGATCACGAGCGCGGGGACGCGGATCGACGGCAGGTACGGGAGCGCGCTCGCGCGCGCGTAGTAGTCCGAGGCCCCCGCAAACCCGAACGCTCCTGAGGTGAAGCGGTCGTCGAACTCGCGGATCGAACGGACGGAGTCGACGTCGCGCGCGTCGTAGCGATCGGGGTGGAGCCGCGCTTTCCGAACCAGGAGCGCGCGCAGGTCGGCGAGGTAGCGGCGCTGGTAGAAGCGGTTGACGCGGCCACGGTCGATCGCGTCGGCGCACGCGGCGAGGTCGATCGGCGCGGACACAGCGGCAACTCCCGCGAAACCCGGCGGCGGACGCTCCGCGAACTCACCCGCCAGCTTCAGCGCGACGTTGCCGCCGAGCGAGAAGCCCGCGAGCACGAACGCCTGCAGACCATCCGCCCGCGCGAGCTCTTCCATCACCGCACGCGCGTCGTGCGTGAGCCCCGAGTGGTACAGCGTCGGAGTCAGGTGCTCGGTGTCGCCGCAGTTGCGGAGGTTGACGCGCACCACGTTGAGCCCGCGCGCGAACGCCTTGTCCGCGACGCCGACCATGTAGGAGGAGAGCGCGGAACCGCAAAGTCCGTGCAGCACGACGAGCGTCGCGGCGCGCGTTCTCTCGCGCTGCCAATCGCACAGCGCGACGACCTCGGTGTCGACGTCGGTGCGGAAAACGCGGCGCTCGGTCGCCGCGAGTCGCGGCGCCGAGCGCGGCAGGAGCGCTCCCGCGATCGTCATCGCGTGGCCGGAACGCAGGAGCGGATGGGCGACGAACGCCGGCATGCCGGCGTCCGTGGACGGCGAGTGCGTCGCGCCCTTGTTCAGGAGCCGCGGCGGCGCGCCGCGATCCCCGAGGCGACGGTGCTGTGCGCGCAGTCACCGGGGCGCAGCGAGACGTCGAACAGGACGGTCGTGTCCGGGAAGCGGCGCAGCGCGACGTCCTTCAGCTTGTCGAGCGTCAGCTCCTGCGCGTGCTCGGCCTGGTTGTCGGCGACCGTCGTCTGGACCTCGACGACGCCGAAGATCACGAGCGTCGCCGGGTCGGCGCTCTCGAGGACGCGGACGCCCTTCACCTGCTCGATGCTCGGGGCCGGGTGCGTCATGCAGCCGGTGAGCGCGAGGGCGAGGAGCGCGGCGCCGCTCGGCACGACGCGGAGGAGGGTGCGGATCATCTGTGGCTCCGTGGAAGCCGGGGACGAAGGGGCAACAGATGTACCGACCGAGGACGCGGGGGGCAACCCCACCCTCTATCGGTCGCGTGACGCGAGACCGTACAGTCTTGGCCCATGTTGCTCGCGTTGCAGGCTTGGTTGGTCGGTCTCTTGCGCGCCGTGACGGGCGTGAAGTGCGTGGTCGTACTCTACGTGGCGTCGCTGCTCACTTCGGCGGTCGTCACCGTGCCGGTGTTCGAGCTCGCCCAGGACACGCTGGGCTCGTCCCCCGCGGCGGGCGCACTGCTCCGGCGCCACGACCCGGAGTTCGCCGCAGACTGGTTCCGCAAGAACGACGCGACCGTCGATGCGACGCGGTCGGCCGCCGTCGTCGGCGCGGTGATCTACTCGCTCACGATCCTGTTCCTGTCGGGCGGCATCCTCGCGGCGCTCGCCGATCGGCGGCGGCCGCTCACCTTCACCACGTTCTTCGCGAGCTGCGGGCGCTACCTCTGGCCGTTCGCGCGCGGGCTCGCGCCGGGGGCGATCTGCCTCGGCGCCGTGTGGGTCGTGAACGGCGGTGCGACCGGCGTCGTGAACTGGCTGCTCGTCGACCTGCGCGACCGCGCGTCGTCCGCGGGATTCATGTTCTGGGCGATGACGGCGAAGACGCTCTTCATGTTCGGAGTCCTCTCGCTCGCGGTGACGCTGCCGATGCAGTTCGCGCGCATCCGCTGCGTCGTCGACGACGACCGCCGCATGCTGAGCAACCACGTCGCGGCGCTGAAGCTCTGCTTCCGCCGGCCGCTGACGGTGCTCACGTTCACGGTGCTGGCGATCGTGCCGTGGTTCGGCGTGCTCGCCGCACACGACGCGCTGCTCCGCGACTTCGACTTCTCCGGCACGTGGAGCCCGCTCGGCATCGCAGTCCCCGCGAGCTGGATCTACGTCGCGCTCGCGCAGCTCTGCGTGTTCGCGATGCAGGGGCTGCTCGTCCTGCGCGCCGCGGGCCTCGTGTACATCCACCAGGAGCTGTGCCCGCCCCCGCCCGCACGCGACCCCGAGCTCCTGTACGCCGCCGCGCCGGTCGTCGACGCTCCGCGGCCGAAGCGCCGCGCGAGCGAGG
>CAZOLL010000398.1:0-4487 GCA_964580365.1 uncultured Phycisphaeraceae bacterium | reverse complement strand
TCGGCGCGAGCGCCGCCGGTGCCGCTTGCTGTTCGCGCGGCGGGGGGGGCGCGCGTTCCTCGATCACGCTGCGCTCGTCGTTCGATCGCAGCGAGTAGAGCACAACGCCGACCGCGCAGACGGCCAACAACGCGGCGATCAACTTCGCCTTCATGAGGAACGCTCCGATCGAGATCAGCGAGAGTGCGGCGGGGGACTGCGCGAGCGGGATCAGCGCGGAGAGCCAGCGGCGGCGGTCGTTCTCGTGGCGCTCGTCGAGCCGGCGGCGCAACAGTGCGATCGCCCGCTGCAATCGCGAGTCGATCGTCTTCACCGGCACGCCGAGGCGCGCCGCGATCTTCTTCGGCGTCTCGCCCTCGAAGAACCGCAGGAGGACGACCTGCCGGTAGGGCTCGTCGAGGGCGCCGACCGCGGAGAGGAGAAGGACGCGTTGCTCGTGGCGCGAGACGATCTCGTCGGTGGCCGGCTGCGCCTCGGAGCGCGCCGCAGCGAGCTCGCGCCGCTCGCGGCGCCGGTCGCCTCGGATCTGCTGCAGGCCGAGGTTCGCGACCACCTTCGCGAGGAACCCGCGCACGGATCGGACCGGCGGCCGCTCGATCGCGCGCAGCGCGGCGCTCTGCAGGAGGTCGTCCGCGCCCGCGTCGTCGCGCACGAGGCGCCACGCGAGGTGCTTGAACGCCGCGGCATGCCGCGCGAGCTCGTCGAGCGCGGCGTCCGGCGAGCCGGGGGAGGCGGGCGCGCGTGGGTCCACGTGCAAGAGGATGCCGCGTCCCGCGGATTCACCGCAGCCGCCGCGCGTGTTCTTTTCGATCAGCGTCCCGCGGCGAGCCGCGGTCGCAGGCGCTCGGCGATCCAGCCGGCGAAAAGGCTGTGGCCCACGGCGGAGAGGTGCAGGTCGGTCGGGAAGTAGGCGTGCTCCGGCGCGTGCTCCGCGAGATCCAGCGGATCGAGGCAGTCGATGCCGCGCGCGCGCGCGAACTCCGCGAGCGCTGGGAACGCGTCCCAGTTCTTGGTCGGCACGTGCACGAGGAGCAGCGGGACCGAGCGCGCGGCGCACGCCGCGTTCAGGTCTTCGAGCACGCGACCGTTCACTTCCCAACGCTCGCCGGTGGGGGAGCGCAGAGCGAGGCGCCGCAGGACGTCGTCGATCGCCGCGTACACGCGCGACTCGCGCGCGATCCACCCGGCGAGCGCGCCCGGACGATCGTCCGCGGTGAGCGGCACGAGCCGCCCGTCCGCGACGCGGAACGCCGGCTTCGCGAACGCTTCCTTCACGCGGAACGCGGTGCGGGTGCGCTCGAGGTCCTCGGGGTAGATCGCCGCGATCACCGCGGCCGGCGCGCCGGAGGGTCCATCTGCGAGCTCGTCGAGCGCGGCGATCGCGGCGCGGGCGATCTGGTCGACGCCGTAGCCGGGCTCTGCGACGAGGACGACCGGCGCGCCGAGCGCGGCGCCGACGCGCGCGGCAAACGTCTCGTCCGCCGTTACGCCGGTGCCCCAGGCGAACGAATCACCCGCGACGACGATCGCGCGGCGCCCGGCGTCCGGCGCTGCGCCGATCACGCGTCGCCCGCGCGAGTCGGCGCGGTATTCGACGTCGCGGCCTTCCGTCGTCCACGTGAAGCGGACGTCCGGGCGCATCGTCCATCCGAGCGCGGCGTCGGCGACGAAGTGCGGGTTGTCCTTCGGCTCGCGCTCGCCGGGGAAGATCCGGGGGTGGGGGACGACGAGACCGGTCGCGCGCAGCACGACCTCGAGGACGACGACGCCGACGACGAGCGCGGCCAGCGCGAGCGCGAACCGCTTCGCGACGCGCCCGCCGTTCACGCGCGGCTCCCGCGACCTCGGCGTGCAACGCGCGCGGGGCGTCCGCCGTCGAAGGCGTCCGCCCCGCATGGAGTGCGTCGGGTATCGCGCGTGTCGGCGCTCAGGCGCCGTCGCAGCCGATCGCCTCGACGGGGCACTGCTCCATCGCCTCCTTGCACTGCGCCGCTTCCTCGTCGTTCACGGGCTGCTTGAAGACGGTGTCGTGGTCGCCCTGCTCGCTCTCCTTGAAGTTGTTGGGAGCGAGGTCGACGCACAACGAGCAGAGGATGCACGACTTGTCCGTGTACCACTTGCCTTGAACGTTGTCTTCCCAGCGTTCACCGGGGTTCGCCATGGATCTCGAGCCTCGTCTTGTTGCAGGTCGGACTGTGCCGCGTCGGCCGTGCAGCTTCGGGGATCGGGTTCCCAGGCGGCCGACGGACGGCGGGAAAGATAGCTTGGACCGCGCGGTTCGCCCGCACTTTTTCATGACGCCCGTTTCGCTCGTTCACGACGTCCGCGTCCTCGTCACCGGCGCCACCGGATTCGTCGGCGCGGCGCTGGTGCGCGCGCTGCTCGACCGCGGCGCGGCGGTCACCGTGCTGGCGCGCTCGAGTTCGTCGTTCGAGCGGCTCGACGGGCTGCCGGTCGCGCGCGCGCTCGGCGACATCACCGACGCGGCGTCGCTCGTCGCGCCTCTCGCGTCGGCCGAGGCGGTGTTCCACGTCGCGGGCCTCGTGTCCTACCGCACCCGCGCGCGCAGGGACTGCGAGCGCGTCAACGTCGAGGGCACGCGCAACCTGATGGCCGCCGCGCGCGCCGCCGGCGTGCGGCGCGTGGTGCACACCTCGAGCGTGGTCGCGGTCGGCTCGGCGCGCACGCCGAAGCAACAGGACGAGACCGCGCCGTGGGACTGCGCCGACCTGAAGTCGCCCTACTTCGACACGAAGCGCGCCGCGGAGGACGAGGTGCGCCGCGCCGTCGACGCCGGGCTCGACGCGGTGATCGTGAACCCCGCGGCGGTGATGGGACCGGGCGACTCGCGCGGCAACCTCGCGGGTGTCGCGTCGCGCCTGTTGCACGGCAAGCGCGTGAGCGTCCCTCCCGGCGGAGTAAACCTCGTCGCGCTCGAGGACGTCGTAACGGGCCACTTGCAGGCGATGGAGCGCGGCCGCTCGGGCGAGCGCTACCTGCTCACCGGCGAGAACGTGACGTGGAACGAACTCGTGCGCCGCGTCGCGCGCGCGCTGCAAGTCGAACGCGGGATCACGACGATCCCGCGTTGGCTCTACCGAGTCGTCGTGGGCGCGGTCGCGCTCGCGGACGTGGTCGTCGACTTGAAAGCGCCGATCTGCCCGGGAGCCCTGCGACCGATGGGCCGCTTCTCGTGGTGGACCGCGGCGAAGGCAGAGCGAGATCTCGGGTTCCGCGCGGGGGATGTGGATCGCGCGATCAACGCGGCGGTCGAGCACATGAAGAGGAGCGGCGACCTGCGCTGAGAACCGCACCCCGGGCGACGGGATCCCGGTCCTACCCCGCGTCCGTGCGCAGAACCCCGCGGCCCCGGCGAAGTCGCCAGCGCCGGAGTGATCGCGCTGGAGGATTCCTCGATTTCGAGTCAATGACGCGCCCGCGCACGTCGTTGTGCGGCCGCAATGAACCGGCGCGCGTTCCTCCTCGTCTCCGCCAGCGGCCTCCTCGAATCGACGCTCGCGCGAGCCCTCTTCGCGGACGAAGCGCAGCCGCAGTTCCCTGTCGTTCGTGACCGCGGCGCGGTGACCTGACGGGAACGCAGCGGTAGTTTGAGAGACGCCCGCGGAGGACACGATGAACCGCCGCCGCTTCCTGATCCGTTCGACGCAAGCCGCGACGCTCGCGGCGCTGCCCGCGTTCCTCGCACGGTTCGCCGCGGGCCGCGGCGACGGTCCTGTGTCGAACCCATCGTTCACGATGCCGAGCGTGAAGGACGCGCTCGCGCGCGCGAAGGCGGCGGGCAAGCCGCTCCTCGTGTTCATCGTGCCCGTCGAGCCGGCGGCGCGCTGGCGCTTCGGGGACGCGTTCGGCTGGACGCTCAACCTCTGTGATGACGCCGTGCTCGCAGACCTCGCGCTGTGCGAGCCGGTCTGCGCCTCGCTCGCGGACGTCTCGGCGTGCGTGCGCCTGGGATCGAAGCCGGAGTCGAAGGACGCCGAGCCGCTGATCGTGCTCATCGAGACCGACGGCGAGTCGCCGGTCGCGACGCGCGTCGAGGAGCCGGCGATCGAGGTGCCGAAGAGCGCGACCGCCGGCAGCGACGACAAGTTCGCGCTCGAGCGATTCCTCCAGACCGACGAAGGAATCACCGCGCAGATCACTGCCGTGTCGCGCGTGATTCACGAAGCGCTCGCCGCGAACGACGCGATGATCCAGCGTCGCGTCGCGCAGGCGCAGTCCGTGTTGACCGAGACCGATCGCGCCGAGGTCACGCGCTTTGCGGAGAACCCGCGCGCCTGCATCGACGACAGCGTCGAGCCGATCGCGGCGCCGATCCTCGCCGCGGCGTCCGCACGCGAGAAGCGCGCCGACGCCGTCTTCGTGCTCGCGCGCGCGTCCGAACGCCGCCTGAGCGCGACGCCGCCGCCCGGCGCGGCATGGGCGAACTCGAACGGCTGCGGCGCCGACCTCGAGCCGCCGTTCGCCGA
>CAZOLL010000397.1:0-4498 GCA_964580365.1 uncultured Phycisphaeraceae bacterium | reverse complement strand
CCCCTGCACCGGTGGCGTGCGCCACGCCCCGCAGCGCCCGCTGCACCAGAGCGCGACGCAGTCGCCGCCGCGACGCGAGTCGCAACGAATGGAACCCGTCCCGTAGGATCCGGCAGTGACCCGCGTCCACCTCGCCCTGCTTGCAGTGCTCGCGCTCGCAGCCGCGCTCCGGCTGCAAGGAATCACTTCCGGCCTCGCCCTCGAGGACCCCGCGTCAGCGGTGCTCGTCAATCAGCTCGACGAAGAAGGAATGGCGATCGCCGTTCGAGATCACTTCCTGCGGGGCGACCTGCGGCCCGGAGCGTTCGCGCACTGGGGGACGGTCGGGTACTTCCTCTTCGGGTCGGTCGACTTCGCGGTGCTGGGCATGCGCTCGCTGCTCGGGCACGGGGACATCGCCTCGCAGGTGACACGGCTCGAGACGGCGCCTTCGCTGTTGCACCTCGTGCATCGGCTCGTCGTGGTCGCGGCGGCGTTGCTCACGATCGTCGTGGTGTTCCGGCTCGCGCGGCGCGAGTTGTCGACGCGTGTCGCGCTCGCGGCCGCGACGATCCTCGCGACTTCGTACCTCCACGCGCGCGTGTCGCACCAGGGCACGCTCGACGTGTTGCTCGGGTTGTGGCTCGCGCTCGTCATGGACGCGACGCTGCTCCTGCGGCGCGAATGGACGCGGCCGCGCGCGGTCGTCGCGTTCGCGCTGGTGGCGGTCGCCGCGCTCACGAAGTTCTACGGAGCGATCTCCGTGCTCCTCCCGCTCGCGGTCGCGCTGATCGAGACGCGCGTTCCGCGGCGACGCGTGCTCGGCGATTGCGCGATCGCGGCTTGCGTCGCGGCCACGCTGGGCGCCGCGCTCGCGACGCCGCTGTTCGTCGGGTTCGAAGAGTTCGCGGTCGCCACGAAGAACCAATCGGCGACGATCGGCTTTCGCGTCGATCGCGTGCTGGACGTCATCGTGTTCCACGCGCGGCGCACGTTCGGCGTCGGCGCGGGGTTCGCCGCTGCGGCGTTCGCGCTGGTCGGTCTCGGTGCGTTCCTCTTGCGCCGTGCGGAGAACGGCGCGGGTCGCGTCGCGGCGTTCTCGCTCGCGGTCCCGTTCGTCCTGCTCGTCGCGACGAGCAACCAAGTGCCGCGCTACGGCGCGTCCGTGATGCCGGCGTTCGCCGTGCTCGCCGCGGTCGGAGTCGCCGCGCTGGTGCCGGCGCACGCGCGCGGCGCGCGCACGATCTTCCCGCTCGTGATCGCGATGACGGTCGGCCCCCCGTTCCTGCGCGCGGGAGCGTACGCACGATTGCTGTCGCAACGCGACACGCGGCTCGACGTGCTCGACGTGTTGCGCGAGGAGAACGCGAAGCGCGAGGACGTGCTCGCGTTCGGGCTGTACGGACTGCCGCGCTGGTCCGTGAACCAGGTGCGCCCCGCCGACTTGCCGTTCGTCGACTTCCTCACCACCGTCCACTGGAAGCGCAGCGCCGACGCCGCGACGCTTCTCGCGAGCCGCCCGCGCTTCGTGATCCACGAGGAAGGCGCTTTCGTCGAGGGCTCGCCGACCGATCTCGACGCGCTCGGCTTCGACGAGTGGCAGCGCACGGCGGGCGGCGAGTACCGCGAGCGGTTGCGCGTCGACAGTCGGACCGAGCCGCGCGACCGCTACTTCCCCGAAGAAGGGACCGGCGAGCCGGAGCACTTGATCCCGTTCGACGAGCCGTGGCGCATGTCGCGGCCGGGCCCGGTGATCGTGCTGTACGAGAAGATCGCCTCGGACGGATCGACCGGCGGGAAGTGAAAAAGAGCCGGGGCGATCTCGCGATCGTCCCGGCTCACCCCGACCTCGAATCGCCTACACCCCCGACTCCCCGAGCAGGATCTCTCTCCCCGTTCAACTCTTCGTCTGCGCGCCCTTCGTGCCCTCCGCGGCCGGCGGCGCCGGCTCCGCGGGCTTCGGACCTTTCGGACCGCCGTGACCGGCAGGGCCGGCCGGGTCGACCGGCGGGATGCCGTCGATCACGACGTCGCCGTCGAGCGAGAGTCGCGAGCGCAGCCGCAGCTTGAACGCGCCGGCGTGCGGGACGACGAGCATCAGCCCGCCCTGCGCCGGCGCTGCGCGCGCCACGAGCTCGCCGGACTCGTCGTACAGCAGGACCACCGGCAGCGCCGGGCCCATCACCTTGATCGCGAGCGTCTGCTTCGACGCAACGAGAATCCGGATGTACCCCGAGTCGGTCCCCGACATCGGGATCACCGCGTGGATGGCGTCGGCGCCGAGCACCGCAGCGGGCGCGCCCAGCCCACCGGGCGAGCCCAGACCGGACGCGGCAGGAAGCTCGGGCGCCAGGGCGCCGGTGATCAGGGCGAGGGACGCGATCGCACGGGTCGCCAGGGTCTGAAGCATGATCGATCTCCTTCTGGTTTCGGCCGCATGATTGCGACCGCACCAGACAGGGAGAGTCGATCGAGAAGCGAAGGCCCGAAAACCGGCCGCGCCGAACTCGCGGTCAGTTCAACGTGATCTGCGCGGGGTTCGTCAGCTTCATCGGCGTCGCGACGGGGTCGTGGATCGCCTGCATGTAGATGACGATCGACGCGAGTGCGGGCAGGCTCGGCACCGAGATGCCAAGGTAGCCGCGATCGTCGCCGGTGATCGCGATGGGCGCGAACAAGAGGTCGGCCGGCACCCACAGGTCGCCGAACGCCGTGGAGACCGGCGCGCCGAACTTCGTGGCGGAGACCCAGCACACGACGTTGTCTCCGTTCGCGCCGGTGAACCCGAACGTCAGCGAGCCGCCGATGATCTGGTTCGACACCGGCGTGATGTTCGCCGAGGGGAACGCCTCGCTCGAGCTCACGTAGCGCGCGACCTCGTTGCCGCCGCGCGGGCTCGTCGAGTCGTTCGTGAGGTACCAGAGGTTGCCGTCCGGGCCGGACAGGACGTCGAAGCCGTTGCCCGAGAGATCGTCGAAGTTGCTCTGGCCGGTGACCGCGGTCTGCGCGCCGTTCAGCTCGACGCGGACCAGTTGATTCGCGGTGTACTTGATGAAGAACCAGTCGTTCTCGTAGCCGGCCGGGTAGTTGTTGCCGCGATAGAAGCAGGTGCCGGTCGGGTCGGGCGTCGGCGAGTAGGTCGAGAGCGGGTCGACCGTCGACGGGTCCGCGACCGGCTCGCCGCCTTCGTAGGTCGGCCAGCCGTAGTTGCCCGCCTTCACGATGTGGTTGATCTCGTCCGTCGTGTTCTGGCCGTTCTCGGTCTGGTAGAGGTCGCCGTTCACCGGGTTGACCGTGAGGCCGAACTGGTTGCGGTGACCGTAGGACCACACCAGCGTGTTGAACGTGGGGTCGGTCGCGAACGGGTTGTCGGCCGGCGCGCTGCCGTCCGTGTTCATGCGCAGGATCTTGCCGTTCAAGAGCGACTTGTTCTGCGCCGTCGTCGTCACCGAGCGATCGCCCGTGCCGACGTACAGCTTGCCGTCCATGCCGAACACGAGGCGCCCGCCGTTGTGGATCGTCGTCGACGGGATGCCGCCGACCGGCGAGATGACCGTGAGGCCGGTGCCGACGCCGCCCACTTCCTGAAGCCGCGCGACGACGTTCTCCGTGATGGTCCCGGCGCGCGTGTAGTAGACGTACACGTAGCCGTTGGTGAGGAAGTTCGGGTCGATCGCGATGCCGAGCAGGCCCTGCTCGGAGCCGGCGGTGCCGACCTTCGGGATCGTCGCCCACGCGCCGGACAGCGTGCCGTTCTGCAAGTACTTGATGACGCCGGACACGCGGTCGGCGAGGAACAGGCGGCCGTCGGGCGCGAACGCCATCGAGCACCAGCGGTCGGTCGCGAGGCCCTGGTGGACCACGTCGTAGGTGAAGCCGGCCGGCGGGCTCTGCGCGAGCGCGACCGACGGGGCGGCGAAGAGCGGCAGGGCGGCGAGCAGGAGGGAGAGCTTCGAACTCCGGGACATTCGATGACTCCGATCGGATCGTCGAGCAGGGCGCGCGACGTCACGGGTGCCTGGCAGGAGCGCGACATCATCCCGTGTGGGGCGGGTTTCGGCAACGGCCGAGGCGCGCGGCCGGCCCTGTTCACGAGGAAGCGCACGTCGATACAGTGAGCGGATGCGCGACTTCCTCAGCGAATCCCAGGTGCGCGAGAACCTCGCGCACCTGCAGAAGACCGCCGACCTCGTCGATCAACTCATCGACCTCACGCTGAACCACCGGCAGAGCGGGCACCCCGGCGGATCACGGTCGAAGGTGCACCTCTTCCTCGGTCTGCTCTTGTCCGGCGCGATGCGCTTCGACGTGCGCCGCCCCGAGCTGTCGTTCGGCGACCGCTTCGTTCTCGGCGCCGGGCACTGCACGCCCCTCCTCTATTCCGTGCTCGCGCTGATGAACGAGTTCATGCGCGCGGCGCGCAAGCTCACCGGCGACGCGCGGTACGACCTGAACGCCGACCCGCATCGCCTGCGCCTCGCCGACGACCTGCTCGACTTCCGGCGCAACAAGGGCCTCG
>CAZOLL010000396.1:0-4506 GCA_964580365.1 uncultured Phycisphaeraceae bacterium | reverse complement strand
GCATCGTCGGCGGACCGCGGCTCGACGGCGAGGCGCGGAAGATGGCGTGGAAGTCGCTCGACGTGCTGTCGAAGGCGAGGCGGACGAAGACGCTCGACGCCGCGATCCGCTCCGCGCGCCTCGTCGTTGGGTTCACCGCGCGTTCGCGGCGCGACCTGCGCGAGCACGCGGACCTGCACACGGCCGTGCCGCGCATCGTCGAGGCCGCGCGCGGCGGGCGCGTCGCGATCTTGTTCGGACGCGAGGACCGCGGGCTGACGGCGGAAGAGCTCGAGCCGTGCTCACTGCTCGTGCGCATTCCCGCAGCGCGAACGCGCGCTGTCTACAACCTCTCGCAGGCCGTGCTGCTCGCGGCGTACGCGCTGCGGCGTGAGATCGAGGGCGATGTCCCCGCTCCCGTACGCGGCGAGTCGGATGAAGCGATCATCACCGCGGCGCAACGCCGGCACCTGCTGGCGCGCGTCGAGCAGCTTCTCGCCGCCCTTGGTTATCGCGAGCACCGCGACCCGGGCCTGCTCGCCCGAATCGTCGAACGCACCGCGAGCCTGATCGACCGCGCCCGGCTCGACGCGTCGGACGCCGCGATGATCCTCGGAGTGATCCAGCGCGCGACGCGCGACGTCACGGCTTGACGAGAACCCCCGCGTCGCGCCGCTCCCCCACGAGCTTCGTCCCCGGTGAGAACGTCACGAATCCGTTCTTCCTCGAGTTGAGTTGGCCGGGGACCGGCACGCCGTTCTCTTCGTGCAGCGGATCGAGCGCCAGCGCGATGCCGGATTTCCCCGCGGAGAGCAGGTTCGTGCCCTCGAAGCGGACGACCTGACATCCGCCGATCGAGACGAGCGGCCGGTCGCCCGAGTCCGTCGCGAAGCGGAACTCGCAGTTGCGGATGATGAGCGTCCCGTTCGGCGCGGGTTCGTTGCGGTCGAGCGCGACGAGCGCGCCGGTGCCGTACGGTTCGTTCGGTCCGTGCAGTCCCTTGAGCCGTCCGGCGAACCCGGTGAGGACCGAGACGCGATCGAACAGGATCGTGCCCGTGTGACGGCCGCCGATCGTGAGCGACGATCCGCCCTTCCATGCGTCGCCCGCCGACAATCCGGTGTCGCGGATCTTGCAGTCGCGCACGGTGACGTTGCCCGTGCCCGGCGGCCCTTCGCGCGCGCGCGCCGTGAGCTGCAGGAACGTGCGGCCGAGCTCGGCCCCTTCGACGTGCTCGATGCGGACGTCACCCGCGCAGTTCTGCAGATAGAAACCGTGCTCGTCGCGGATGCCGGAGACGGTGGCGTATCGGAAGGAGCCGACGAACGCGAAGTCGCGCAGACCCCACGCGCTCACGCCCCACTTCGACGGCGGCCCGCGTCGCGTCGCGTGGTCGTACCCGCCGAGGATGCTGCAGTCCTCGAAGCGGAAGCCCGCGTGGATGCCGCCGCGATAGAAGATCACGCCCGCGCGATACCCGGGGAGAATCGTCAGGCCCTTGAACGTGATCCAGCCATTCGGGATCTGTTGCGCGATCGCGATCGCGTCGGCGCCGCCGATGCCGCGGATGCGGGTGTTCACGCCGCCTTGCACCACGATGGGAGCGCCGGGCCGGCCGCCCGAAGTGCGCGCGTTCGACGCCGCGCGCGAGTTCATGCCGATCGAGAACGCGGGGTAGTCGCCCGGCGCGAGCAGGATGACGCTCCCCGGACCCGCGAGTCGCGATGGGGGTGCCCGACGGCATCGGCTGCCCGTTCACGAGCCCGCTGTTCGGCGTGCATGAGATCGCCCCGATGATGCGGGCGGGCGGCTGCTGGAGAGCGATCAAGACGACGGCGAGCGCGGAGATCACGCCGGCAATTATCGGCGAAGACCCCGCGCTCGCAGGATGCTCTCGGAGACGAAGTCTGCGATCAGGTCGGGATGACCTTCGCGAAGTTGAACGGGTCGTTCGCCTTCGACTCGACCGTCTGGCCTTGCGGAAGCAGCGGAGCACGAGTTCGAGCTTGTCGGGCATCACGTCCCGACTCGCGGCCGATTCCGCGAGGAGGCGCCGACGCTACGATGCTCGGTTCCATGCCTTCCAAGACCGCACCTCCGCGCCACTCCCGAGACAGCGTCCTCGCGTTGCTGGAGCGCCCGTTGCTCGACCTCGTGTTCGACGCCGCGCGCGTCCATCGCGAGCACCACGACCCTTCTGCGATGCAGTGCTCGCAGCTGTTGTCGATCAAGACCGGCGGCTGCCCGGAGGATTGCGGGTACTGCTCGCAGTCCGCGCACCACTCGACGACGCTCGCGCGCGAACCTCTGCTCGACGCCGAGTCGGTGATCGGCGCGGCGCGCCAGGCGCGCGACAACGGCGCCGACCGCTTCTGCATGGGCGCCGCGTGGCGCGAAGTGAAGGACGGCCGCGAGTTCGATCGTGTGCTCGACATGGTGCGCGGCGTGAAGGCGCTCGGCCTCGAGACGTGCGTCACGCTCGGCATGCTGAACGCCTCGCAGGCGGCGCGCCTCAAGGACGCGGGACTCGACTACTACAACCACAACCTCGACACCGGCCGCAGCCACTACGAATCGATCGTCACGACCCGCGCCTATGGCGACCGCCTCGCGACGCTCGCGGCCGTGCGCGGCGCCGGCATCCACGTCTGCTGCGGCGGCATCCTCGGGATGGGCGAAAGCCGCGGCGCGCGCGCCGAGCTGCTCGCGGAGCTCGCGTCGATGGACCCGCAGCCGGAGAGCGTGCCGATCAACACGCTGGTGCACGTTCCGGGCACGCCGCTCGAGAATGCGCCGCCGCTCGAATGGACCGAGCTGGTCCGCGTCATCGCCGCCGCGCGCATCCTGATGCCGCGCACGGTCGTCCGTTTGTCGGCGGGCCGCACCGAGTTGTCCGACTCCGAGCAGGCGTTCTGTTTCCTCGCCGGAGCGAACTCGATCTTCGTCGGCGACGAGCTGCTCACGACGCCGAATCCGACGGCGGCCTCCGACGCGGCGTTGCTCGACAAGCTCGGACTCGAGGCGCTGAAGCGCCCGCGCTGACGCGGTGGACCGCTCCCTCGACGCGCGTCTCGCCGAAGAGCTCGCGGAGCTCGAAGCGCTCGGGCTGCTGCGATCGCTCGATCGCGATCCGGCGGCGGGGTTGGTCGATTTCCGTTCGAACGACACGCTCGGCCTCGCGCGCGATCCCGCGGTTGCGGAAGCCGCGGCCGGCGCGGCGCGCGAGTTCGGCGCCGGCGGTCGCGCGGCGCGGCTGCTCGGAGGCGGCGCGCTCGACGCACGCGCGGAGGAAGCCGTCGCGGGCTGGCTGGACGCCGAAGCGGCGCTTCTGTTCCCGAGCGGGTGGCAGGCGAACGTCGGCGTGGTCTGCGCGCTGGCGCGGCGCGGCGACGTCGTCTTCTCCGATCGACTGAATCACGCGTCGATCGTCGACGCGGCGCGGCTGTCGCGCGCGCGCGTCGAGGTCTTCGCGCACTGCGACGTCGCGGCGCTCGAGCGGGCGTTGTCGGGCGCGCGCGGCGCGCGCCGGCGGCTGGTCGTGGTCGAGAGCGTGTTCGGCATGGACGGCGACGCGGCGCCGCTCTCCGAGATCCACGCCGCGTGCGAGCGACACGACGCGGATCTCGTCATCGACGAGGCGCACGCGGCCGGCATCGTCGGCCCGCGCGGCGCCGGTCTCGTCGCGGCGCTCGGCGGCACGTGGCCGCGACTCGCCGCGCGCGTCGTCACCGGCGGCAAGGCGCTCGGCGTCGCCGGCGGGTTCGTCGTCGGGAGCCGATCGCTGCGCGACTTGCTCGCCAACCGCGCGCGATCGTTCGTGTTCACGACCGCTCCCCCGCCGTCGGCTTCCGGAGCGCTCGTCGAGGCGGTCGCACGGGCGTCCCACGCGGACGCCGCTCGCAGGCACGTCGCGTCGCTCGCGGGCACGCTCGCGGAACGGCTCGGCCTGCCGTCGCCGGCGGCGGCGATCGTTCCGGTGCGGGTCGGCGACCCGCAGGCCACGCTCGCGCTCGCGGCCGAGTGCCGTGCCGCCGGGTTTGCCGTCGCGGCCGTTCGTCCGCCGACGGTCCCGGACGGCACGTCGCGCCTGCGCGTCACGTGCCACGCCTTCAACACGATGGACGAGGTCGCGCGGCTCGCGGGAGTGCTCGCCGCCGCTGCGCGCGGAGCAGGCCGCGTCGGCCCGAGCACGCCGTCGCGACGCCGAGCGATCGTGGTCGTCGGCACCGACACCGGCGTCGGGAAGACGGTCGTGTCGGCGATCCTCGTGCGCGCGCTCTCGCTCTCGGGAAGGGCGCGGTACTGGAAGCCCGTGCAGACGGGCGACGAGAGCGACACGCGCGAAGTGCTGAGGCTCGCCGGCGCGCCCGCGACGGTCGCGCTTCCACCGCTCCACGAGTTCCCGTTGCCGGCGTCGCCGCACACGGCCGCGGCAGCGGCGGGCGCGACCATCGATCCGGAGCGCGTCCTCGCAGAACTCGATCGGCACGCGGCCGCCGCACCGATGCACGATCTCCTCGCGGAGTC
>CAZOLL010000395.1:946-4512 GCA_964580365.1 uncultured Phycisphaeraceae bacterium | reverse complement strand
CGAGACTCCCGCAGGAAACTCGATCGCGCTGCGCGCGATCGCCCTCCGCTCGGCATGCGGTGACGTCGGTCGGTGACGTTCGCTTCGGCCCGCGTGCTTCCGCGAGGTCGTCAGCGCCCTTCCGCGCGACTCGGCGCCGACCTCCAGGACGACGTCGGTCGCGTCCGGGCCGAACGTGACTGTCACGGGCGGACCGGGTTGTCCGCTCTCCGGATCGACGGCGTGCAGCGTGTAGGTGCCGGGTTTCAGATGGTGGAAATCGAACTCGAGGTTGGGCGCGACCCCGGCGGTGCGGACCGAATGCTCGGAGTTCGCGCTCCAGTAGGAATCGATCTCGACCTCGCAGGACTCCGTGTGGATCTTTCCGGTCGCACGGTCCCGCACCGAGCCGTGGATCCGAAAACCCGTCGCGACGCGGAGTACGAGGTCTTCCCGTGGCTCCGGGATCCTCAAGAGAGACGACTCGTCCTGCGGGTAGAACGCGGTCTCGCGGTCGTCCACGCTCACGGGATCACGGGAGATGACGAGCGGCGATTGCGGAATGCCGCGGATCTCGAATGCGCCGGATGCATCCGTGACCACGCTCTTCATCCATGCCAGAGCGCTCCCGGCGGGCCGACCGGTCGATCCATCCGGATCCGGGTGCACGTCTACTTGCACGCCCGCGATCGCGGCGCCGACGCGCGTGCGCCACCTGGAGCCCCGGCCACCGCTGCGGTCCCTTCCCGCTGTCGAACGAGGACGATGCCGGTCCCGACGACAGCGACCCGCGCGATCGACGCGAGAACGACTCGAAGGACCCGACCCGGTCCGGCCATCGATCCCCTCACGGCCGCGGTGACGCGAGGATCATGTCTCTGACGATCACCGACACTCGTCGATCGATCAGGAACACGACGCACGACCGAGGACGTTGAAGTCGCAGTCCTCACGACTCGCGAAGCGGGGGTCACGAGCGCGAAGCGCACGTGAGTTTCCGGGGAGCGTGTCCCGCGTGCGAGAGCCGTCCACATGAGTCGTCCCCAAATCCGCAAACCGAGGCAAGGCTCTCGTGCGCGGGACACGCTCCCCGGAAAGCCCCGGCCGCAGGCCGGGGCCCCCGCGTCCCCAGCACTCCCGGCGTTCGTCGTGCGCGGCGCCCTCCGCGTCCTCAGTGTCCTCTGCGTCCTCTGCGTTTCGGCCCACGACCCACTTCTCGCACCCCGCGTCCGTTTCCCGCGGCGTGCTTCGTGTCTTCTTCGCGTGCTTCGTGTCCAATCGCCGACTCCACCCGCTCTCGCCGGAGCCCGTCGTGTCGCGATCGCCCTCGAGGTCCCCGAACCGCGCCCGCGACGTCGCCGCGGTCCTCGCGGAGTTGAAATCGCTCGGCTCGAAGTCCACGCGCGACGGACTCGCTCGGTTCGCGATCCCCTCCGAACGTGCGTTCGGCGTCGCGACGAACGCGGTGCAGCAGGTCGCGAAGCGGCTCGGCACGGACCACGCGCTCGCGCTCGCGTTGTGGGACTCGGGGTGGCTCGAGGCGCGCACCGCGGCGTGCTACGTCGCCGACCCCGCGCTCGTGACGCCTGCGCTGATGGACCGCTGGGCGGACGACTTCGATAACTGGGGCACGTGCGACACGGCGTGCTTCGTCCTGTTCGACAAGACGCCGCACGCGTTCGCGAAGGTCGCGCAGTGGGCGAAGCGCAAGGAGGAGTTCGTGAAGCGCGCGGCGTTCGCGCTGCTCGCCAGCGTCGCGCTGCACGACAAGACGACGGGCGACGCGCCGTTCGTGAAGTGCCTGCCGCTCATCGAGCGCGCCGCGAACGACGAGCGCAACTTCGTGAAGAAGGGCGTGAGCTGGGCGCTCCGCTCGACCGGCGCGCGCAGCCGCGCGCTGCTCGATGCGTCGCTCGCGCTCGCGGCGCGTCTCGCGCGCTCGGACGACGCGGCCGAACGCTGGGTCGGCAAGGACGCGACGAAGGACCTCGCGCGGCCGCTCGTCGCGAAGCGCGCCGCGGCGCGCGAGAAGAAACGAAGCTGACGATCGAGTTCCACGGCTCATGGCCAAACGAGCTCGTCGAGTTCGCCGCGCGCCTTCGCGAACGACCGCTGCTGGTCGCCGATGAACCCGCGGGACCGGCGCTTCGTCGCTCACCCCATCGCGGCTTCCGCGGGCGCCGGAGCCTGCGTACGCTCGCGCCGTCCCGCGCGCACCGCGGGGCGCTCGCGAGAACTCCGTGACGATTCCCCTCCGCTACGGCGACACGACCCATTCCTTCCGCGCGGACGGCGCGCTCGAGGGCATCGTCGTCGAGCCGGAAGCTCTCTCCGAGCGCCTCGATCCGCACGGCGTGATCGCGGCCGCGCTCGCCGCGCCGATCGGCTCCGCGACGCTTCAAGAGATCGCGCGCGGCCGGCGCTCCGCGTCGATCCTCGTGCCGGGCGTCGATCGCAAGGCGGGCGTCCTCGAGTTCGCCGCGCCGCTCGTCGCGGAGCTGAACGCGGCAGGCATCGACGATCGCTCGATCGAATTCGTGCTCGCGCCGGGGACCCACGTCAACGACGGCGCGGCCGACCTCGCGCGGCTGCTCGGACCGCTCGCGTCGCGCGTGCGCGGCCGCGTGCACGACGCGCGCGCACCGCAGGGACTTCGCACCGTCGGCGCGACCTCGCGCGGGACGCCGGTCGCGTTCGACCGCGGAGTTCTCGATGCCGAAGTGAAGGTGCTGACGGGCGGGATCGTGCCGCACTACTTCGCGGGGTACAGCGGCGGCCGCAAGGCGCTCTTGCCGGGCGTCGCGGCGTTCGAGTCGATCCTCGCGAACCACAAGCTGACGCTCGACGCCGAGCGCGGCATCCACCCGCGCGCCGCGCCGTGCGTGCTCGACGGCAACCCGGTGCATGAAGACATGCTCGAGGCCGCGTCGCTCGCGCGGCCGGACTTCTGCTTCAACACGATCGTCCACCCGGAGCACGGCATCGTCGCGGCGGTCGCCGGCGACCCGATCGCCGCGCACCGCGCGGGTTGCGCGATCGCGGAGAAGGCGTTCGCGCGGCGCCTCGAGCGGCGGCTGGACTGGGTCGTCACGAGCGCGGGCGGAGCGCCGTACGACGTCAACTTCGTGCAGGGGCTGAAGGCGCTGCTCGACGTCGAGGCCGCGGTGAAGGACGGCGGCGCCGTGCTCTGGCTCGCGCGCTGCGAGCGCGGGATGTCGCCGGCGTTTCTGCGTTGGGCCGCGTTCGGCGACGACGCCGCGCTCGACGGCGCCGTGCGCGACAACTACGACCTCGGCGGACATAACTCGATCCTCCTGCGCCGCGTGCTCCGCCGCGTTTCCGTCGCTCTCCTCTCCGACCTGCCGGCGGAGGACGTCGCGCGCCTCGGAGTGCATCCCGTCGCGTCGTTCGACGTCGGCGTCGAGTGGCTCGCCGCGCGGGCCTCGCGCACACCGGGCGGCGCGCGCGGCGCGGTCGTCCCGTTCGCGAACGTCACCTGCGTGAGCGCGCCGTGAACTACCGGCCGCGATGCGCCCGCTGCCGCGCGGAGGGCGACGCGCGCACGTTCACGCCGACGTGCATCGCCT
>CAZOLL010000395.1:0-936 GCA_964580365.1 uncultured Phycisphaeraceae bacterium | reverse complement strand
CTGTTCGGCGAGCAGGCCGTGCTTTGCGGCGGCCTGGTCGAGTTGGAGTTCGACCTCGCCCGCGTGACGCCGCAGGACTCGGACGACGTCTTCCTGCGCTGGCGCGACCTCTTGCCGCCCGCGCGCGAAGGCGCCGGCCCCTCGCTGCCGCGGACGCCGTGCCGCGACGCGCCGCGACTCGCCGCGCGCATCGGCGTCGACCATCTGTTGCTCAAGGTCGAAGGCGCGCTGCCGACCGGCTCGACGAAGGACCGCATGGCGAAGGTCGCGATCGACTACCTGGCCGCGTGCGGCGTCGACCGGTTCGCCGCGTCGTCGACCGGCAACAGCTCGACGTCGTTCGCGCATCGGCTCGAGGCCGGCGGCGGACCGCGCATGTTCCTGTTCTCCGCGGAGGACTTCGTCGACCGCGTCGCGCACGCGGCGCACGACGGCGTCGTGCACTTCGGCTTGCGCGGTGCGACGTTCGTCGAGGCGGGCAAAGCCGCGGCCGAGTTCGCGAAACGGCGCGGCATGACCTGGGAGCGCGGGTTCTTCGACGCTGGGCGGCGCGAGGGACTGAAGATGACTTTCTTCGAGGCGGTCGAGCAGGCGCCGCGGCCGATCGACTGGTACGTGCAGGCGGTGTCGAGCGGGATGGGCGCGCGCGGAGTGTGGAAAGGAGCGCACGAGCTGAAGGCGCTCGGCGTGATCGACCGCGTGCCGCGCCTCCTGTGCGTGCAGCAGGAGTCGTGCGCGCCGATGGTCGCGGCATTCCGCGCGGGATCCGCGTCGATCCGCCCCGAGGACATCGTCGCGCGTCCGACCGGCATCGCGACCGCGATCCTGCGCGGCGATCCGCGCGAGGCCTACCCGTGGCTGCGCGAGAGCGTGGTCGACAGCGGCGGCGCGTTCGTCGCCGTCTCCGAGCGCGAGATCCGCGACGCGCGACGCTGG
>CAZOLL010000394.1:0-4545 GCA_964580365.1 uncultured Phycisphaeraceae bacterium | reverse complement strand
ACGCTCGTGGTCGGCAGCAAGGTCACGGGTCACGTTCGCGGCAAGGGCCTGATGGCGGCCGGCGACCTGATCGACGCGGTGAGCAACGCGGTTTACAAGCTCCTCGACGAGGCGGCCGAGCGCACGAAGGCGAACAAGCGCTCGACGGTTCGTCCGCACGACCTGTGAGAAACGGACGTCCGGCGAATGCCGGACGGTGAACCACGGGGCCGCGCCCGGCGACGGGCGCGGCCCCGTGGCGTTGCAGGGCCGCTGCGAATCGCGGCAGCGATCGCCGCGTTTCGAGACGTCGCGCTCGCGCCGCTCGATGTTTCATCGCGTGGCGGCTCCTCGTCCGCCGGTGCGGGCGCGGCACTTCCGCGCGCATGCGAGCGAGGACTCCGAGCGACGTGGGGCGGCACGCGCGTCGCGCTCGCGTCGATCATGCGAAACCCGACGATGGTCCTGGCGTCTCGCGTCCTCTTCGCGACCTCCGCGCTCGCCGCCTGCGCCGCTCCGCTCCGCGCCGCCGACTTCAACGGCGACGGACGCGACGACCTGGCGATCGGCGTGCCCTACCAGGGGAACCTCCCCGGCGACGGCTGCGGCGCGGTGCACGTGCTCTTCGGCTCCGCCGGCGGCCTCGACGGCGCGGGCGAGCAGTACATCACCGCGTTCAACTTCGCCGCGCTCGGCCTCGGGCCGGAAGTGCACGGCAACTTCGGGAAGGCGCTCGCCGCGGGCGACTTCGACGCCGACGGTTTCGACGACCTCGCGATCGGCATCCCGGGCCACGCGTCGAGCGGCATCGAGGACTCGGGCGCCGTCGTGATCGTGTACGGCACTCCGGAAGGGCTCGAGTTCACGCGGGGGCAACTGCTCCACCAGGACCTCCCCGGCGTGAGGGAAGTCTGCGAGGAGAGCGAGTTCTTCGGCAACGCGCTCGCGGCCGGCGACTTCGACGGCGACGGCGCCGACGAGCTCGCGGTCGGCGTGCGCGAGACGATCAAAGGCCGGCCCGACGCCGGCGCGGTGCACGTGTTCTTCGGCGAGGCGGGCGCCGGCATCACCGCGGATCGAGACAAGGTGTGGCACCTCGCGCGCCCGCGCGTGCCCGGCCGTCCGCAAGAGGGCGCGGAATTCGGCGGCGTGTTGATCGCCGGCGATCTCAACGGCGACGGACGCGATGATCTCGTGTGCGGCACGCCGAACGAGCACGTGGGTTCGTCGGAGGCGGACGGCGCAGTGACGATCTTGTTCGGATCGGGCGTCGGACTCCGCGCGCGGCGCGCGCTGCGGCTCACCCCGTCGGACTTCGGCGGCGCGGACGACCTGGCGGGAGAGTTCGGCGCGGCACTGGCGATCGGCGACTTCGACGGCGACGACGTCTGCGATCTCGCGATCGGCGAGCCCGACGCCGACGGCGGCGCGGATTCCTCCGGCGTCGTGCACGTCGCCTACGGTCCGCTCGTGCGCGGCGCATCGCCGCGACACCACGTCTTCTCGCTCGACACCGTGGGGATCGCGGACGACGGCGGAACCGGCGGGCGCTTCGGCGCCGCGCTCGAGGCGGGCGATTTCGACGGGGACGACCGCGACGACCTCGCGATCGGGACGCCGGCGCGCACGCTCGACGGCGACGCGCGCGCCGGTGTCGTGAACGTGTTGTTCGGCGGCGAGGGCGGCGTCGTGACGGTCGGCGACCAGGTGTGGTCGCAGGATTCCGACGGCGTGGGCGGCTCCGTCGAACCGGACGATCGCTTCGGAGGGTCGCTCGCCGCCGGCGACTTCGACGGCGACGGGCGTGCCGACCTCGCGATCGGCGCCCCGAGCGAGAAGATCATCGACGAGGAACTGGCCGGCCTCGTGAACGTGCTGCGCGGCGCGGTCGACGGCCTCACGAGCGTGGGCACGTCGATGTGGTACGAGAATCTCGTCGACATCGCGAGCGAGTCGGAGGCCGGCGACTTCTTCGGACAGGCGCTGGCCCGATGATCGCTCAGGCCCGGAAGACTTCCCCCAGCCCCTTCCCGAGCAATCGTCCCGCGGCGATCAGCGCCCACAACAGCACGAGCATCGCGAGCATGCCCATCGCGCTGGCGATCTGCGGGCCGCGCGAGAGATCGCCGAGCAGGTGGTAGATCGCCTTCGCGATCGGGTAGTGCTCCTTCGT
This sequence comes from uncultured Phycisphaeraceae bacterium, assembly GCA_964580365.1. Lineage (GTDB taxonomy): Bacteria > Planctomycetota > B15-G4 > B15-G4 > JADJEK01 > CAZBOK01. The sequence continues at coordinate 2,393 of CAZOLL010000394.1, read as the reverse complement.
TTGCGCGAGGATCAGGCTCTCCGACACCTCGAGCATCGCGAACGAGAACGCGAGGATCGCACCGGCCAGCAGGTTGCCCGCGAGCAGAGGGAGCGTCACGCGACGGAACGTCGAAAGACCGCGCGCGCCGAGCCCGTGCGCCGCTTCCTCGAACTGCACCGGCACCTGGCGGAAGCCGGCGTCGCTCGCGCGCACGACGTAGGGCAGACGTCGCACGGCGTAGCCGAGCACGATGAGCAGCGTCGGATCGCGCATCGGGTCGAGCACGCCGCCGCGGAAGAAGCCGGACGAAAACGTCGCCGCGAGACCGAACGCGAGCACGATTCCCGGCAGCGCGAGCGGCAACATTGCGAGCGCGTCGAGGCCCGCCGCGAGCCGGCCGCGCTTGCGCACCGCGGCCCACGCGATCGTCACGCCGAGCACGAGGTCGAGGATCGTCGAGAACGCCGCGTACACGAGCGAGTTCTTCACGCCGAGCCACGCGATCTCGTCGGTCGCGACGTTCGCGAAGTGGTCGAGCGTGAAGCGCTCGGGCAGCGCGGTGAAGAACCAGCGGTCGGAGACGGCGACGGCCGCGATCGAGAGGTGGGGGAGGATCGTGACCGCCGCGACGAGCACGAGCGCCGCGAGCACGAACGGCTTCGCGGCGCGCGGCAGCGGTCGAAGCGCCGCGCGCATCGTCCCCTTCGTCGTCGCTTCGGCTCCACGCGAGCGCACGATGCGCCGCGAGACGACGAACAAGACGAGCGAGATCGCGAGCACGATCACCACCAACGCCTGGCTCGTGACGTCGCGACGTCCTTCGGTCGCGCGCTCGAGGATCTGGATCGGCACCAGGTCGCGCGCTTCGAACACGATCGGCGAGCCGAGATCGGTGAGCGCGAAGATGAACACGACGATCGCACCCGCGAACCAGCCGGGCAGGACGAGCGGGAGCGTGACGCGGAAGAAGCGCTTCGCGCGCGAAGCGCCGGCGCCTTCTGCTGCTTCGTCGAGCGACGGGTCGACGGCCGCGAGCGACGCCGCGAGGTTGAGGAAGAGCACCGGGAACAGGTGCAAGACCTCCATCGCGATCACGCCGCCGATCGGCCAGCGCCCGATGAAGTCGATGGGTCGATCGATCCAGCCGAGGTCGAGCAGGACGAGGTTGAGCGAGCCGAAGCGCGAGAACACCTGCCGCATGCCGATCGCCGCGACGAACGGCGGCAGGACGAGCGCGGCGAGCAGCGCGCCTTGAAAGGCGGACTTGCCGAAGAACCGGTAGTTCACGAACAGGATCGCGAGCGGGAACGCGAGCAGCGTCGTGATCGCCGTCACCGCGAACGCGACGAACAACGAGTTGGACAACGCGTGCGTGAACGCCGGGTCGGAGAACGCGACGCGAAACCCCTCGAGCGTCGGGCGCCCATCGACGACGAACGCGCCGAAGAGCACGTCGGCGAGCGGCCACGCGAGGAACGCCGCGAAGAACGCGGCGACGAGCAGCTCGGGCAACGGGAAGCGTCTCACGCGACGGCGGAGGACCCGGGCGCGGGCGCCGCGCCGCGCGGCCCGAACCCGGTCAGGTGAGCTTTTTCTTCATGTCGGTGTAGCTCGTGCCCGGCGCGGCGGTCTTCGAGACCGGCAGTCCGGAGCCGGACCAGCCCTTCTGCACCGACGCATCGTGGGAGTCGCTGCGGCCCGCGAAGCCGCCGTCGATGTTGTTCAGCTTCGAGAAGCCGGCGTTCGCGAGGATCTCGCACGCGCGCGCGGAGCGGCCGCCCATCTTGCAGCCGACGACCAGCGGCGTGTCCTTCTCGAAGTTCGCGAGCACGACGCGGAGGAAGTCGGCGTTGCCCTGCATGCCGCCGCCGAGAAGGTGCGCGATCGGCACGTTGACGGCGCCGGTGGCGTGGCCCTCCGCGAACTCCGACTCGCTGCGCACGTCGAGGTACACGTGCTTCGGCGTCCCCTTCATCAGGGCGTCGGCTTCCTTCGGGCTGATCGTCTTGAACGGCATTTCGACCTCCGATTCATTCCGCGAACGCGAGTGCGTCGTCGACGAGGATGCGAACGGCGGCGCCGGGCGCGTACGCGCGCGACCCGGACAACTGCAGGGCGCGCACGATGGAGCCGCCCTCGAGCTGGACGTCGTGCTGCACGAGCTCGCCGAGGAACGTGTGGCGCACGACCTTGCCCGCGAGGCCGGCGCCGTTGCTCGCGATCGCGACGCGCTCGGGCCGCACCAGGACGAGCGCGCGATTGCCGCGCGCGAGCGCCGCGCCGGTGACGCGCGCGTCGACCCTTCCGAACGGACCCTCGATGCTCGCGCGTCCGTCGGAGGCCGCCGCGATGACGCCGCCGGCGAGTCGGTTGACGTCGCCGACGAAGGCCGCGACGAAGGGGTTCGCGGG
>CAZOLL010000393.1:0-4551 GCA_964580365.1 uncultured Phycisphaeraceae bacterium | reverse complement strand
GAGGACCGCAGAGCAAGAGACCCCCGGACCCCCGCCGCCGCGTCGACCTCGCGCTCGACGTCCCCGCTACCATCGCGCAGTGCCGCTCACCGCCGCCAACATCGCGATCCTCATCACCCTCGGCGTCGCCGCGGGCGCCATCAACACGCTCGCCGGCTCCGGCTCCTTCCTCACGCTTCCGATCCTGATCCTTCTCGGCCTTCCGGCACCGATCGCGAACGCGACGAACCGCCCGGGGATCCTCGCCGCGGCGATCGTCGGCGCCGAGACGTTCCGCCGCAGCGGCGTACGCCTCGCCGGTGTCGGCAAGTTGCTGTTGCCGTCTGCTCTCGGCGGTCTTGCCGGCGCGTGGCTCGCGACCGTGCTCGACCCGCGCGCGATGCACTTCGCGATCGGCGTGCTGATGCTCTTCATGCTCGCGACGCTCTTGCTCGATCCCGCGCGGTGGCTCCACGAGCGGGCGCCGATCTCGCACGATCTCGCGCGGCCGCGGACCTTCGTCGTGTTCTTTCTCGTCGGCGTGTACGGCGGGTTCATCCAGGCCGGCGTCGGGCTGTTCCTGCTCGCGGCGCTCGTGCTCGAGGCGGGCGTCACGCTGAAGCACGCGAACGCGCTGAAGCTCCTGATCGTCCTCGTCTTCACCGTCCCCGCGGTCTTGTGGTTCGTCGGCGACGGGTCGATCGACTGGCCGGTCGCGCTCGTGCTCGCGGTCGGGCAGGTGGTGGGCGCGGCGCTCGCCGCGCGGTTCGCGACGAAGAGTCCGACGGCCGACCGCTGGATCCGCCGCCTGCTGATCGTCGTGCTCGTGGTCACGATCCTCGACATGTTCGGCGCGCTGGACCGGATCCTGCACTGAATCGGCCGTGCGGCCGCAGCGAATGCGCTCGACTCGAAGGGCTCGCGGGACGTCCGGTCCCTGATCCCTCGCGCCGTTCGACGCACGGCCGGTAGTCTCTCGCGCCATGAAGAAGACTCCGCTCGCCACGCTCGTCCTCTCCACGCTCACGTTCGCGTTCGCCGCCACCTTCGCCCGAGGCGCGGAGACGACGCCGTCGATCTTCACGCCCGACGACGTCGCGAAGGTCCGCACCGTGACGGCGGTCGCGATCTCGAAGGACGGAGCGCGCGTCGCGTACGTGCTCTCCGTGCCGCGCAAGCCGTGGGAGCAGGCGAACGGCGCCGCGTGGAACGAGCTGCACCTCGTCGACCAGACGGGCGTCTCGCGGCCGTTCATCACCGGCGAGGTGAACGTCTCGCACGTCGAGTGGACGCCGGACGGCAAGTCGATCGCGTACGTGGCGAAGCGCGGCGACGACAAGGAAGCCGCGGTCTGGTCGATCCCCGCCGACGGCGGCGAGTCGACCAAGCTGCTGGCGTTCGACACGTCGATCTCGAGCTTCTCGTTCCGCCCGGACGGCGGCGCGGTCGCGTTCCTCGCGACGGCGAAGCCGGACCCGAAGCAGAAGACGCGGAAGGAGAAGGGCTTCGACGCCGAGGTGTACGAGGAGCGGCTCGAGCCCGTGCGCATCTGGGTCGCGACGCTCGGCTCCGGCGAGAAACCGCGCATGCTCGACGTCGAAGGCTCCGCGTCCGAGCTGCACTGGTCGCCGGCGGGCGACAAGCTCGCGGTCGCCATCGCGCCGACGCCGCTCGTCGACGACGAATACATGGCGCGCCGCGTGCGCGTCGTCGACGTCGCGACCGGCAAGGTCGTCGGCAAGGTCGACAACCCGGGCAAGCTCGGCGCGGTGTGCTGGAACTCCGACGGCACGAAGCTCGCGCTCGTCTCCGCGGCCGACCTGAACGATCCGAAGGAAGGCCGCCTGATGGTCGTGCCCGCAACCGGCGGCGTGCCGATCGACGTCGTGCCGAACCTCGAAGGCCACGTCACCGCGTGCGAGTGGCAGGGCAAGGACACGCTCTTGTTCGTCGCGGACCAGGGCACGTCGACGTCGTTCGAATCGGTCGGCGCCGACGGACGCAACCGCACGGCGATCCTCGCGCCGGGCAAGTACATCCTCGGCAGCCTCTCCACGTCGGACGACGGCTTCAAGGTGGCGTTCGTCGGCGAGAGCCCGCAGCACCCGGGCGAAGTGTTCGCGCTCACGCACCCGGAGCCCGCGCCGCGCCGCCTCACCGACTCGAACGCGTGGTTGAAGGAGCGTCGCTTCGCGGAGCAGTCGGTCGTGCGGCACAAGGCGCGCGACGGGCTCGAACTCGAAGGCATCCTCGTGAAGCCGCTCGATCCGCGCCCCGGCGAGAAGTCGCCGCTGATCCTCTGCGTGCACGGCGGCCCCGAGGCGCACGTCAAGAACGGTTGGACCACCAGCTACTCGAACCCGGGCCAGGTGGCCGCCGCGCGCGGCTTCGCGGTCTTCTATCCGAACTACCGCGGCTCGACCGGACGCGGCGTCGACTTCTCCAAGCTCGGCCAGGGCGACGAAGGCGGCAAGGAGTTCGACGACCTCGTCGACGCCGTCGACGCGCTGGTCGCGAGCGGCCTCGTCGACACGAAGAAGGTCGGCATCACCGGCGCCAGCTACGGCGGCTTCGCGACGGCCTGGTGCGCGACGAAGTTCACCGACCGGTTCGCCGCCGGCGTGATGATGGTCGGCATCAGCGACCAGATCTCGAAGAGCCTCACCACCGACATCGCGAACGAGATGTACCTCGTCCATTCGAAGAAGTGGTTCTGGGACGAGCCGCAGTGGTTCCTCGAGCGCAGCCCGATCCTCTACGCGAAGGGCGCGAACACTCCGCTCCTCATCATGGGCGGCAAGGACGACCCGCGCGTGCATCCGTCGCAGTCGTTCGAGCTATACCGCGCGCTCAAGCTCGTGGGCAAGGCGCCGGTGCGCTGGGTGCAGTACCCGGGCGAGCAGCACGGCAACCGGAAGAGCGGCGCGCGGTTCGACTATGAGCTGCGCATGCTCCAGTGGTTCGAGCACTACCTCATGGGCCCGGGCGGTGCGCCGCCGGCCGCGGACCTCGACCTGCCGTTCGACCGCGAGAAGAAGGAAGCAACCAAGCCGGGTGGGACGGGCTGAGGACGCGCGCCGCGAAAGCCAATGCGGGGCTCGGCTCCACAGTCGTCTCGAGAACAGTTCCAGGCGAAGCCGACGATGTCGACGCGAGCGCCAACGCGGCGCGTCCGTCACCAGTTTCTGGGCAACAGATGTCTGGTCGTCAGTTGAACGTCGCGTCGAGCTGCAGCTTCACGTTCTTGCCGGAGAAACCAGACGTGCCAACGACGACGACCTCATACACGTGACTCGGCTCGAGCTCGATGTCGGCGATTTCGAATGTCGAGTGTTGCCACGTGATCGTGGCGCCTGACACGGAACTGAATCCGCTCGAAGGATCCTGCAGGTACACGCCGGCCACCGTCTGTCCCTGCGCGAATAGAGTTCCGGTGAGCTTCGTGATTACGCTCGTCGGCTGTCCGTTGGTCACGCCCGCGACGAATCGATCGTGGAACAGCTCCTTGATCGAATGCCGGGCCCCGTCCTCCGAGTCGGTGAAAACGAACTCCCCCATGACGCTCGCTTCGAGTGACGAGTTCTTCGGCTTGTCTGCGACCGACGGTGTGAAGTTCACCGTGAGTTCAGACGTGCCTCCGGCACTTGCGATGTCGATGGACGCGCTTGCGGTGTTTCCTGTCGTGATGTTGAGGGATTCGACATGTGCCTGCTCCCCATCTCCCTCACTGGTCGCCGATCCACCCTCCGTCTGATCGCCAATCGTGACTCCACCATTGCCAATGTCCGGGGCAGCAGGCGGCGGCGTTCCAGTTCCACCCTTGCGCCGCACGCTCACCAAGACGTCCGTAATGGCTTGAGACGGAACGAGGCTGTTCTTTACCGTTGCCGTGATCGTCGAACCTGCCGGAAGCGCCGCTGTGTCCACGGTTTTCGAATTCGTGCCGCCCGTGAGATCGACGGTCCCGAGCGGGATTGTGTTGAGCCGCATGGCGGCGGCGAGCACGGCTCCCGAAACCGCAATACCGAGCAGGACAATCAGTTTCCGCGTCTGACACATGTAACCTCCCCAGAGTTTTCTCAGTTCGATCACATCGAACTCCCGAGCCGATCCGAGTTCGCAACGCGAACTTCGTAAGGGTAGGCGGCGCCCTCCACCTGGAGCAACGCGACCGCACCAACTTTCCGCTGTCATCGTCCTCCCCAGGTGTCCATCGATCGTGACTGCGTCGGCCTCCGCGGCTCAGCGCGTTCCCCGGTGCGCCGAACGCTTCGGGTGTCCATCGATCGAGGCCGCGTCGTCCTTGCCAGTGGTGCGATGTGTCCATCGATCGAGGCCGCGTCGGCCTCCGCGGCCCGCGCCCGATGGCGCGAGCCGCACGCATGGAGGGTGTGTCCATCGATCGAGGCCGCGTCGGCCTCCGCGGCAGCCGGAGTCGATCACGATCGAGCGCGTGCGCGCGGAGTGTCCATCGATCGAGGCCGCGTCGGCCTCCGCGGCGTGTCGAAGTGCGTGCCGGTGCCCATGCCGCCGCAGTAGTGTCCATCGATCGAGGCCGCGTCGGCCTCCGCG